>CAJONT010000262.1 GCA_905235975.1 uncultured Prevotella sp. | reverse complement strand
GATGGCCCAGGACGAGGATGTCGACGTTATCCTCGTGGGTGGCGACTGCACCAGCGAGGCCGAGGTGAGCCAGGAGGTGTGGGAGGCTGTGAAGACGCTGATGCAAAACACCATCCGTGGCGCATTCAAGGAAGGCAAGCCTACTCCGGTGCTCTATGTAGCGGGCAACCACGAGTATGAGTTGTCGGAACGGAAGAACGGCGTGAGAGTCTACAACTCGGCCGACTACTACACCTACCCCATGAAGCAGGACGTGGGCGAGCTGGCTGAGGGCGAGTATACCACGGAGAGCATCAACTTCAGCGACGGTCCCCAACAGGTGATGAGTGCCTATCATTACAACGTCTACGGCTTCGACTTCGTGGGCCTGAACTGCGGCAAGTACAGTTTTGACTGGTCTGACGACTACCAGTATCCTATTGCATCGGTGGAATGGGTGGATAATAAACTCGACGAGATTTACCAGGACGCCCCCGACAAGACGGTGTTTTTCTTCCTCCACATCCCGTTCAACGACTCCAACAGTCTGCGCTTCTACGACAAGGGACTGAAGGACAACGAGTCGTCGCGCAAACTGAAGGCTGCGCTGAGCAAGCACCCTAACCTTATCATGCTCTACGGTCACGACCATGGCGGCGACCGTGCCTTCACCCGCCGCACGTCGGCACAGCGCGTGACACTTTACGACAGCAACGGCCGCGTCATCCCGTCGTTTGATGAGACCCATGTGAAGGGTGCTACGGCAGACCCTGAGAACGATGTCTGCGACGATGTGCAGGAATTTGCACTCTACAATGCCTACAAGAACAAATACCTCGGCGACATCTTCGACAACCGCCTGCAGCCGCTCGATACGAAGAGTTTCAACTGTATCTTTACCCGCAACACCACAGGCGGCTCCTACACTGTATCCATCGACGACTGCGCCCTGCACAACGGTCCGTCGGCAGCCAGTTTCTCCGAACAGGGAGCCACCGCCATCCTGATGTACAAGGTGGACGGCTATGAGGATGGCCGGCTCGTGGCCCACAAGACCAACGACCTGGTGGAAGGCGACGACTACCTTGTGGTGCGCTATCCCGATGCAAAGGGCTACTACGTGATGGGCTGCCGCTCGGTGGACGGCGACAAGAACATGGCGAGCGTGAAGGTGGACAGCAATGAGGACGGCACCCTTCTCTACATTCCCGAGAACAGTGCGCCGGAGTGTATATGGAAACTCGCCTCACCAAAGAAACAAGAATACTACTATATCAAGAGTTCGCTCACCGGGCGTTACTTAGACTGCAACGAATGGAACCTCACCACACTCGAAGACAAGGGCCGCTGCACGGTAGAGAAGATAGCCGACGGCATACCCACCTACCACATTGCCACTGAGCATGCCGGCTCGGAGAGCAACTACCAGCGCAACCTCTTCTGCGGCACGAACGGCTATTTCTCAAGCAACATCGTGGCCAACGATTTCTATCTGTATAAGGTGACGGAGCAGACCTCCGACAACGAAATTACCGCCGTGCGCAGCGACAAGATAGAGATGGGCGAGAAGTACGTCTTTGTGGGCAACTGCGACAAGGACAAGTCGAAGTGGTATATCCTGACCAACAAAGACTATGTGAAGCCCGACGACGGTGGTCACCGCATGGTGCCCATCGGCCCTGTAAACACGGAAGAGACCATCAGCCTGACCGACGACCCCGACAAGTCGTGCCTGTGGGAGTTTGAGGATGCCACCCCTGAACCGGGCACTCCAAGTTTCTTCTCATCGTTTATGGGTAGTGCACGCCACTACCTGAGCGGCATCGATCCTGGCACATTAGAGACCGGCACGCCCAATATCATCCAAGGCCTCATGATTTATGTCTATACCGACCGCGTGGTGCTCCAGATGAAGAACTACAACAAGACGGGATTCATGGAAGCGAGCGGCATCACCGTGAACGAGACGCTGGGCACATACACCTCATATCGCAAGATAGACGTTCCTTCTGGAATGAAGGAAGTGACGCTGAGAGACGCCTTGTATGAAGAAGACAACGCCATCTACAATCTTTCCGGTGTGCGCGTTAGCAAGCCCACCCACGGCGTCTACATCAGAAACGGGAAAAAATTGATACTTAAATAAGAATTATGAGACACACCGCAACAAAGCTCCTACTCTGCCTTGCCCTGTTTGCTCTCTCCATGGCCGTCCAGGCGCAGGAACCCCGCGAGCACACCACCTTCCAGACCTCAGAGCAATGGAAGCGGCTCACCGACATACGATCCGACATAGTGATGGTGTACGGCGCCAACGACCGCCGCAACATGCCCTTCCTGCGGCGCGTGAATTCGTGGCGCGAGAAGGGCTACAAGACCCATTTCATGACCGGCATAGCCTGGGGTGAGTATCAAGACTACTTCACCGGCCAGTGGGACGGCAAGTGGCATTTGGACGAAGGCCAGAAGCAGATGAACGGCGACACCATCTGGCACGGTCATCTCATCCCCTACATCGTGCCTACGTACAACTATCTGAAATACTTCAAGGAGCGCCACATAAAGCCCGTGATAGACGCCGGCATAGACGCCATTTTCTTGGAAGAGCCCGAATACTGGGCACGCAGCGGCTACAGCGAGGCTTTCAAGCGCGAATGGCAGGACTACTACGGTTTTCCTTGGCGTCCGCAGCATGAGTCGGCAGAGAACACCTATCTCTCGAACAAACTGAAATACCACCTCTACTACCGAGCCTTAGACGAAGCATTCACCTATGCCAAGGCTTACGGCAAGGAAAAGGGCATGGACGTGCGCTGCTATGTGCCCACCCATTCGCTGCTGAACTATGCACAGTGGCAGATTGTGTCGCCCGAAGCCTCATTGGCCTCCATGGCCAGCTGCGACGGCTACATCGCCCAAGTGTGGACGGGCACCTCACGCGAGCAGAACTATTTCAACGGCGTGGCAAAGGAGCGCACCTTCGAGACCGCCTTCTTGGAATACGGCTGCATGTACTCGATGGTAGCTCCCACGCACCGCAAGGTGTTTTTCCTGACCGACCCCATTGAAGACCGTGCGAAAGACTGGCAGGACTACAAGCGCAACTACCAGGCCACGTTTACCGCCAAGCTGCTCTATCCCGGCAACAACAACTACGAGGTGATGCCCTGGCCCGACCGCATCTACGAAGGCCTGTATCAGAAGAGCGCCACCAACAAGGAGCGCGCCCGCATCCCCCGTTTCTACAGCACACAGATGCAGGTGATGATCAACACGCTCAACGACATGCCGCTGAGCGAGAACAAGGTGAGCGGTACGCAGGGCGTGAGTGTGCTCATGTCGAACTCGCTCATGTTCCAGCGCTCTCCCCGCCCCGTGGAAGGCTATGACGACCCGCAGCTGGCCAATTTCTACGGACTTGCCCTGCCGTTTGTGAAGCGCGGCGTGCCCGTGAACATCGTACACCTTGAGAACACGGGCTATCCTGAATCATGGAACGACACCCGGGTGCTGCTGATGAGCTATTCGAACCAGAAGCCGCAGCAGGCCTCAGAGAACGAGCACCTGGCCCAATGGGTGAAGAACGGCGGCCAACTGATATATGCCGCGCGCGACGACGACCCGTACCAGCATGTGCTGGAATGGTGGAACCAAGAGGGCAACAGCTATGCCGCCCCTTCCGACCACCTCTTCCACCTGATGGGCATACAGGCTTGTCCTCCCGAAGGCACCTACCACTACGGCAAGGGCACGGTGCGCATCATCCGCAAGGACCCGAAGGAATTTGTGTTGACGAAGGGCGGCGACGCCCCACTGACCGCCGCTGTGAAAGAAGCATTGGGAGACATCACATACAAGAACAACCTGCGCCTGACCCGCGGTGCCTACGAGTTGGCAGCCGTGCTTGACGAAGATGCCGCCGGTTCGGAGCCCCTCGTCCTGACGGGACTCTACATCGACCTCTTCGACCCTGAGTTGCCCGTGCTCACAGCCAAGACGGTGAATCCCGGCGAGCAGGCATTCCTCTACAACATCAAGAGCGTGGCCGACGCCAAGCAGCCGCAGGTGCTGGCCGCCGCCTCACGTCAGTACAATGAGCAACGCACGGCACACAGCTACCGCTTCACGGCGAAGAGTCCCGCCGAGACGACCAACGTGATGCGTATTCTGCTGCCCCGCAAGCCCAAGCACATTGAGGTGAGCATGCCGAGCGACGAGCGTTGGGACAGCAAGAGCAAGACGCTGTGGCT
>CAJONT010000261.1 GCA_905235975.1 uncultured Prevotella sp. | reverse complement strand
GACAGAATCCTCCTCCAGCCCGTCCCGTCTGAGGATAACTACTTGGAGAGGGTGATAGATGCGATGAAGAAGAACGTCAGGATTGACATCGACTACAGGAAATATGGCACGGATATCCCCAATCACTTAAACTTCGAACCCTATTGCATCAAGATGTTCAAACAGCGCTGGTATGTGCTGGGGCATTTCCATCGGGATGCGACGGCAGAGAAGCCTGAGTCTGATTACTTCGGCGTCTTTTCGTTCGACAGAATCTTGAAAATGTCCGTGACGAATGTCAAGTTCCAGATAGACCCTGATTTCGATGCACAGGCCTACTTCGACGAGTGCTATGGCGTGCTTGTGGGCGATGGCACGAAACCGGAAAGAATCGTAATCAGGGTCTACGGCTTCGAGCGCTATTATGTCCGCGATTTGCCTCTTCACAAGTCGCAGCGCGAGATTGGCCAGGGAGAGGATTTCGCCGACTTTGAATTATTCATGCGTCCGACCATTGATTTTAGCGGTCATCTGTTAAGCCGTGGCAATCTGATAAAAGTCTTGGCGCCGCAGTGGCTCGCTGATGAAATACATGATATGCATGTGGATGCTGCCCTCATGTACGAACCGAAAGAAAATGGGCAGGAAATGCAATAATTTTCCACCCTGTCCCACGAATTGGTACAACATTAAGTTATTTTTGCTTCCAAATTTCCTTATATTATGAAAATACTTTTCTCGCCTGAGTATAGCGGGCATGTCTTTATCGGACTGAATGAGCAGCAGCCTGAGCTGATGGACACCATGGTTTGCGACACCATGGGACTGCTTGCCATGTTAGAACTGCGGATGGGTATCCATGTGGAGAACCTGGCTGCCAACAACCGCACTGTGCTTTATTACAAGGCAATGTCGGAATATATGAAACAGAATCCCGACAATGCGCTGGCGGCGTCGTTCAAGTTGTCTTCCTTGGGAACGGCGGAGCAGGCGCTCAGATGGCGTGACAACCTGGTGCTCGACAAGTGGCAGCCTGATACCGAAGGCGGTGCCAGTGGCCGCCTGGATGTACTTGCCGGTACTGAAGCGTTTTTTCACTGTCTGGGGATGCCTGACCGACTGAAGAATGTGCTGTCGTATATAAATGGGGTGGGGGACGGCTTCTTTAAGGATTTGGATGTCGAACTGCCTTGCGAATCTGACCTCCTACATCCGGCGGTAAAGGAATTGCTGACGGCCCTGCAAAAACACGGAGCAAAGCTTTCTTCCAAAGTGTTGCGTGGCTCCCGTGGCAATAATCTTTCGCGTATCGCCCAACTGCTCCTCTCTTCATCGGATGACAAGCTCTCCTTGGACAAGGATGACCCTTCGTTCCTGATTTACAGGTTTGCAGATGAGAAGACGGCCGACGAATACCTTGCCTTGAAGGGGGATGAACTGCATGCCGATGTGTGGATTAACAATGCCAACAAGTCCATGGACAACTGGCTCCGTATGATGGGTAAGCCTACGATGGGAAGCAGCATGGCCAAAGCCGCCCCGCAGCTGATTCAGCTCTTTGTCCTCGGCATTGACATGCTGAAAGAACCGCTCAACATCCACAGTCTCATCAACTGGCTCTATTCGCCCATGCAACCCCTCGGCTCGTTCTTCGGTGGCATACTGGCCGAAACCATCATTCGCGAAGGCGGCTACAGAAACGACAAGTGCCGCAAGGTGGTGGAAGACTATATCGCTGGCAGATATACTTTTCACGACGAGGATGAGGACGCGGAACGCCAGGAAGAGGAGATTGCCAAAAGGAATGAGAAAAAAAAGAAAGCCCGCCAGCTTTTGGTGAATACTTATCTCCCCTCGTTCGACGTGCCTTCTGACAACAAGATAAACAGCACCCGACTGATGACCTACCTGAACAGTCTTTCAGGGTGGGCAATGAGCCGCGCGCACTTCCTTGGTGAGAATCCGGGAAACGAAGGCTGGTGCAGTCAGTTGAACTGTCTTGCGCAGATGTGCGACACCTTCG
>CAJONT010000260.1 GCA_905235975.1 uncultured Prevotella sp. | reverse complement strand
TTCACCCCTACTCCACCACTTCGACGTCACTGAACGCCATGCGGTCGCCACGGGCGAGACGCAGGGCCTCCACCTTGATTACGGTGGCACGCGTGGACTGGCAGCGCACCGTCTGCCAGATGGGGTTGTTGACGATGTTGGAGAACTCGCCCTCTCCGAGTGTTTCCCAATGATTCCAGTCGGTGGAGGCGGAGATGCGGTAGCGGGTCACAGTGCCCTCGCTGGAATCTTGCGGCGGCAGATAGCGGAAAGCCGTCACTGTCTTTTCCTGCGCAAAGGTCACGTACATCACCCTGTCGCCATCGAAGAGGATATTGTAGGAAGAAGCGTGTTTCTCAGCACTGTCCACAATCTTGGCATGGAGTTCAGGAGCCAGATAGACACCCACTTTCGAGATGAGGGGCGAGGCCTTGGCATCCAAAATGGTGAAACGAAGCTTGGTGGCTGTGACCGTAGGGAAACAAATGATGCGGCGATGGCCGATGGTGGTAAGTCCGTCGCCGTCTTCCACCAATTCGTCTTTGAGGGGAATCCACCGTCCGTCCATATAGGCTTCGAGCGAGAATTTCTTCACGCGCTGCCCGAGGGCGATGTACTCTTCTGCCTGGAAGCGGTTGAAAGAAGTAGGTTTGGCAAACTGCAAGGTGAGGGAGGCCGTGGTCACCCCGTCGTCGGTGGCCCAATAGGTATCCGCCTTGCCATCGGCTACATTGCGTGCCGCATACCGTTTGCTGCCGCCCCGCACCTGTGTGGCCGACACCTTGGCTTTGCGGGCGAGGTCGGTCTTGAACACCTCATGTATCATCTGGTTGAAAGCGACACCCCGCAAGCTGTCGATGGGATGGATGCGTCCGTCGCGGTTGATGGGGAAATTGAGCAGCAAGTTGGAATTGCGTCCCACCGACTTGTAGTAAGTATCCATCAGCTTGGGTAGGCTCTTCACGCTTTCGTTCTCCGTATCGTGGAAGAACCATCCCGGGCGGATGCTCGTATTGGTCTCTGCCGCCACCCACGAGTCGCCGTTCTCCAGTCCGTAGTGCAACATATTATAATCTACGGTGCCCTCATGGTTGAGCAGGCTCCAGTTGGTCTCGCCCACATTGCCGGCTTCGGTGCCCACCCAGCGCAGGTCGCCGCGGTCGCCCCCGTCGTTCCATATCAGGCAATTGGGTTGCAGTTGGCGTATCATACTGAAGGTTTCTTTCCATCCATAATAGGTCTTGGCATCGATACGTCTTGTTTCATTGGCTCCGCCGTACCATCCGTCGCCCCCGTTGGCTCCGTCGAACCACACTTCGAAGATGTCGCCATAGTGAGTGAGCAGTTCACGCAACTGGTTGCGGAAGTAGGTCACATACTCCGGTCTTCCATAGTCGGCGTAGTTGCGGTCCCACGGTGAAAGATAGACGGCAAATTTCAGCCCTTCTTCCCGACAGGCTTCGGCAAGTTCTTTCACCACATCCCCCTTTCCCTCTTTCCATGGTGCATTTTTCACGGAATATTCGGTGTAGTCCGACGGCCACATGCAGAAGCCGCAGTGGTGCTTGGCGGTGAAGATAATGCCCTTCATGCCAGCCTGCTTGCACACCCTTGCCCACTGTCGGCAGTCGAGCCGTGAGGGGTTGAAGAGGTTGGGCGACTCATTGCCGAACCCCCACTCCTGGTCGGTGTAGGTGTTGAGCGAATAGTGCAGGAAGGCATACATTTCCATGTCGTGCCAGCGCAGTTGATTCTCTGAGGGTAAAGGACCGCAAGGGGCGGGCGGCGTCACTTGCCCCCGACACGAGAGAGTCCATACGGCAAGGAAGACAAGTCCCAATTTCACATTTTTCATCGTCAAGGATTTTAGGTTTACACTTTTCGCAAGCAGGGATAGAGGCATAGCTGTGGGCGGAGCAGCCTTCTATACGATGCAAATATACATTTTTCATCGCATTGTGACAAATATATCTGCCATTTTCCCGCCCTTTAGTGTCTTCGCAATCTTTCTGATGTGCCGACTGACGA
>CAJONT010000259.1 GCA_905235975.1 uncultured Prevotella sp. | reverse complement strand
TTAAGTTGTTCTCTGATTTTTCATCGGGTTGTGCCGCGCACAATGAGCTGGGTCTTCACGATACGTCGTTCCACCTTGTTGCGCGGCAGCCGTCCCTCTACCTGACCGATGAGGATGTCGGCAGCCTCGCGTCCCACTTGCACCCCCCGCTGCTCCACCGTGGTAAGCATGGGGTCGCAGGAGACCGACCAGTCGTTGTTGGTGAAGCCGCAGATGGAGACCTCGTCGGGCACGCGGAGCCCCAAGCGCTTCACCGTGTTGAGGATGCCGATGGCGGTGTCGTCGTTGACAGCGAAGAAGGCATCCGGCCTGTGCGCCATTTGTAGCATCTCAGGGGTGATGCGCTCGGCATCGACCCTGTTGTCGCAGTATCGTATCAAACGCTCATCCAGCGCAAGACCGCTCTTCAGCAGGGCATCTTTATAGCCGTTGTAGCGATTTTTTGATATTTCCAATTTCATGGATGCACCGTAGAAGGCTATCCTGCGGCAACCCGTCTGTATGAGGTAGTTCACCGCATTGTATGCTCCCTTGTAGTCGTCCACCACCACCCGGCTGCTGTTCACACCGGTGCATATCCTGTCGAAGAACACCAGGGGTGTGCCGTAGTCGATGAGTTGCTGGAAGTGGTCGTATTGCACCGTATCTTTGGCCTGCGACACAATGACGCCGCATACTTTGTGCTCGAAAAAAGACTTGCAGAGATGCTGCTCACGTTCATACCGCTCACCACTCTGCCCTACTATGATTTGATAGTTGTAAGTGGCCGCCGTCTGCTCGATGCCATCGAGCACCGACGAGAAATAGTAATGGGTGAACTGCGGCACGATCACTCCTATGACACGCAGCGGCTTGGACCTGCTGTTGCGCAGCGACTCCGCCAGCATGTTGGGATAGAATTGATGTTCACGCGCATAGGTCTTGATGAGTTCTCGCTTGGCAGCACTTATGCGCGGGCTGTTTTTTAATGCCCTCGACACCGTGGCCACCGACACTCCTAAGGCCTTGGCAATGTCTTTCATCGTAATGGGAGCATTGTCTTCCATGTGTAGGTAAGATTACCGATTGCAAATATATAAAAAAATAATCTGGTTGTATAAGGTTTTACAAATATATAAAAGTTTTTGGTTGTGCAATCGTTTGCATGACACAAATAACATTTTTTAATAAAAAAAAGAGCCTTTGAACAAGTAACTCAATTAATTTTGCAGTGTGCTGAGCTCGTTACTAACCAATATGTAAAGCCGCCTGACAAATAACCGATTAAGAACCATGCATCACCGGACGAGGGATGACCTCTTTCTGTCTTCAATACCATTTTCTCAACAAAGGAAACACACCATTATGAAGAAACTTTACACAACACTGCCCCTGCTCTTCCTGCCGCTCTTCTTAGCGGCTCAGGGCTGGCCCTCCCAATACAAGGGGGTCATGCTGCAGGGATTCTACTGGGACTCCTACGAAGCCTCCAAATGGACCACACTTCAGGAACAGGCCAAAGAACTGGGACAATATTTCGACCTGGTGTGGCTGCCGCAAAGCGCCTACTGCGGCGGTCAGTCGATGGGCTATGACGACCTGTACTGGTTTTCCAACTACAACAGCTCTTTCGGCACCGAGACGGAACTGCGCAACCTCATTAGCACCTTCAAGGAGAACGGGATAGGCACCATCGCCGATGTGGTGATCAACCACCGCAGGAACGTGTCCAACTGGGTGGACTTCCCCCGAGAGACCTACAACGGGGTGACGTACGAACTCGTGTCCACCGACATCTGCAGCGACGACGACGGTGGCGCCACCAAGCAGTGGGCCGACCAGAACGGCTACTCACTGTCGCCGAACAAAGACACGGGCGAGGGATGGAACGGCATGCGCGACTTGGACCACAAGAGCGAGAACGTGCAGACCAGCGTGAAAGCCTATCTCAAGATGCTGCTCGAGGACCTTGGCTACATTGGGTTCCGCTATGACATGGTGAAAGGCTACAGCGGCTCATACACCAAGATATACAACGAGTATGCCGCCCCCACCTACAGCGTGGGCGAATGCTGGGACGGCACAGGCACCATACGCAACTGGATAGATGCCACAGGAAAGAACTCGGCAGCCTTCGACTTCCAGTTCCGCTATACCGTGCGCAATGCCGTCAACCGCGACGACTGGTCTCAACTGGGCAAACAGAACGACGGCAACTGGCCGTTGATAAGCAACAGCTACAGCAGTGGCGACTATCGCCGCTATGCCGTGACTTTCGTAGAGAACCACGACACCGAGCGTCGCTCCAATGCGGCACAGGATCCAATCGTGCGCGACACACTGGCTGCCAATGCCTATCTGCTGGCCATGCCCGGCACCCCTTGTGTATTCCTAACCCACTGGATGGCATGCAAGAAAGACCTCAAGATGATGATAAATGCCCGCAAGGCTGCCGGCATACACAACGAGAGTGCCTTTCTGAACCACACCAGCAACACCGGCTATTACGGGGTGAGGGTGATTGGCGACAAGGCACAGTTGCTGGCTGTGGTGGGCCACGATGCCGCCTCCTACACGCCGGATGCGCAGTGGCAGCAAATCGTATCTGGCTATCACTATGCCTACTACATGAACAAGGAGGCTGAACAGGCATGGATAGACCTGCCTTCAGGTCTGTACGACGGTGTGCAGACCGCCATCCTCACCGCAGTGAGCAATACGGCGGATGCCAAAATCGTGTACACCACCGACGGCTCCACACCCACCGCACAAAGCACTGCCGTGAACAGCGGCACTGCCGTGAGCATCCCCATAGGCACTACCGTGCTGAAGGCCGCACTGCTGGCCGGCGGCATACTGGGCGAGACGGTGACGCGCGAATATGTGGTGTCGTCCTTCCAGCCCCACGACATCACGGCTTATGTGAACACCGACGAGGTGGGATGGAACAGCGTGAACTTCTGGTCATGGGGCGGCGACGGCACACACAGCCCGAACAACTCCTCATGGCCCGGCGACAAAGTGACGAGCACCGTGCAGAAAGACGGGCGCAACTGGTATGCCAAGACCTACCGCATCAACAGCCCCGACGATTTCATCAACTTCGTGTTCAGCACCAACTCAGGCAGTCCGCAGACAATGGATGTGAACAATATCAGTGAAGACACCTTCTTCGTCATTTCATCACAGACACAAGGCGGCAAGCACTTGGTGGAAGTCACATCGGCCGGCATTCACAATGCTGTGACAGAGCAACCTGCTGCCCTGCACACCGCCATCTACAGTCCCGACGGACGTCTGGCACA
Source organism: uncultured Prevotella sp. (assembly GCA_905235975.1). Taxonomy (GTDB): domain Bacteria; phylum Bacteroidota; class Bacteroidia; order Bacteroidales; family Bacteroidaceae; genus Prevotella. The sequence continues at coordinate 189 of CAJONT010000259.1, read as the reverse complement.
CACGCTCCTGCCCGGCGAACGCATTGAGCAGGCTCTCCAGTCGCTCCCCGCAGGTCTCTACATCTCCGGCGGAAAGAAATACGTGGTGAAATAAAGATAATTCAAATTAGCTCCCCCTCTAAGATTAGAGGGGGCAAGGGGGCGTTGACTTTTATTATTGTTCATCGCAATGTGCCCTGAAAGGGCATT
>CAJONT010000258.1 GCA_905235975.1 uncultured Prevotella sp. | reverse complement strand
TTCACACAAACACTTTGCCGTTCAATTTCTTAATCCTGACGTTCACGGTCAGCATAAACGCGACGAAGACCACGATATCCGCAAGGATTATCAGCGTGAGATTTTCGGCGCATGCCGAGAGCTCCACGTTCATGAACGAGAACACGAGCGCCAACAGCAATATCGTGCCGAGCGCCTGATGCTGGGTAAGACCCGCCCGCATCAGTTTGTGGTGGATGTGGTTCTTGTCGGCATCGAAGAGCGGGCGACCGTGCAGCGTGCGTGCTATTACCACTCTCGCCACGTCAATCATCGGCACGATAAGCATCGTGAACGAGAGAAGCAGACTGTCTTTTCGGTACGGCATCACGTTGGGGTTGTCCATCGCGAATTTTATAAAGAGGAAGCCCAAAATGAAGCCCAGCGTCAGGCTCCCCGAGTCGCCCATGAAAATCTTCTGTTTCTTCTCCACTTTTCCCAGCAGGTTGTAGTAGAGATACGGTACGAGCACCCCCATGAGGCCCGCTATCAAGATGGAATAGGTGAAGAGCCCCTCGCGGATGAAGCAGACCAGGAAACCGCCCAGCGCCAAGAACGACAAGCCACCCGCCAGACCGTCGATGCCGTCGATGAGGTTGATGGCGTTGTCGATGAACACCATCATAAACACCGTCAGCGGCATGCCCACCCACGCAGGAATCTCGTATATGCCGCAGAATCCGTATAAGTTGTTGATATAGAGTCCGCTCAGAGGCATGAGCGAGGCAGCGAGAATCTGCACGGCAAACTTCGTCTTTGCGCCCAACCCGGTGAGGTCGTCGATGATGCCCACTCCGTAGATGAGCAGCAGGCTCACGATGAACGACACCGACCAGAGGCTCATGGACACCTTCTGTTCGCCCGTGATATTGTCGGACATAATCAGTGCGATGATGAAGGCGAGCAGCATGCTGGGCATGAAACTGATGCCACCCAGTCGGGGGATGGCGTTTTTGTGAACCTTCCGCTCGTTGGGCATATCATAGAGTCCTTTCTTCTCGCAGAAGTTCAGTATCAGCGGGATGAAGATGAAGCCGCAAACGATGCTCATCAAGAACGAGGATGCAATGAGAATATAACGTAGAGTCATGCTCGAAATAATGGCTTAGGTCGGCAGGGGCTTTCCCCCACTATATAATAAACTACATTTCGTTGGCTTTATTGCATCGCTCCCGCTTTTTTTGGTTCACAGGTGAAAACTCACCTGTGTGGAAAGAGCACAAATTCATTTTATCGTTAAACCGTAAACTGTAAACCATAAACCTTTACTTATTTCGGAGAAATGTTGTATTTTTGCAGGTAAAGAGTGGAAAAAGCTGCATTATAATGACTGCGTATACACTCTACGTGATTCCGGCACCCTCTATTGCATGGCATGGAATGTGTGCCACGGTTTGAAAAACAGGTTCATTTCTGAGACAATCGCATGAAAATATTCACCGACAGCATTCACAAAATCGCTTACTCTACCGATGCATCCGTCTACAGGGAGATTCCCTATGGGGTGGCATATCCCGAGACGGTGGCCGACATTCAACAGTTGTTCACCATAGCGCGCGAAAGACACACCCACCTCATTCCAAGGGCAGGAGGCACGTCGATTGCCGGACAGGTGGTGGGCAGCGGTATCGTGGTCGACATCAGCCGGCACTGGCACCGCATCATAGAAATTAATGCCGAAGAGCGATGGGCGCGCGTGCAACCAGGAGTGGTGCGCGACGAACTGAACCTGGCGCTGAAGCCGCACGGACTCTTTTTCAGTCCAGAGACATCAACGAGCAACCGCTGCTGCATAGGCGGCATGCTGGGAAACAACTCATGCGGCACCCATTCATTGGTGTACGGCAGCACACGCCATCACATCATCGAGGCTACGGTGGTGCTGGCCGACGGCTCGGTGGAGGTGTGCCGGGCATACCGCATCGAGGAACTGGAGGCGCGCTTCGGCAAGGCTTTCTGGCGCCGTTCAGAGCACGGTTCGCTTATAGAACGCATCTATGCACAATTGATGAGGTGGGCGCTCGACGGCGACACGAGGCGGTTGCTCGACGAGAGCTTCCCTGACAAGGAACTGCGACGAAGGAGTTGCGGATACGCAATCGACGAGGTGGTGGCCGACGTGCATGCCAACAATGCCACGGGAGCCACGGGATGCATAGACCTGTGCCGCGTGCTGGCTGGCAGCGAGGGCACGCTGGCCTTCGTCACCGAAATAAAGGTGAGCCTGGATCCGCTTCCGCCACGCGAACTGATGGTGGTGTGCGCCCACTGCGACACGTTGGAGAAGAGTTTCGAGGCCAACTTGGTGGCACTGGCGCACCGTCCCTCGGCGGTGGAGCTGATGGACGGCGACGTGCTGCAGCTGAGCAAGGGCAATGCAGAACAAGAAGCAAACCGATTCTTCGTAGAGGGCGACCCAGCGGCGCTGCTCATCACAGAACTTCGAGCCGACTCGCGCGAAGAGCTCGACAACAAGGCGGCGGCACTGGAACGGAGTCTGGAAGAAAGCGGATTGGTGTACCTGTGCACACGCGTCTACGGCGACGACGTGAGTCGGGTGTGGGCACTGCGCAAGGCGGGTCTCGGCATCTTAGGAGGCATGAAGGGCGACGCGAAGCCGATGGGCGTGATAGAAGACACGGCAGTGGCACCGCGGCGGTTGCCGGCCTATCTGCGCGAGTTCCGCGAGATGCTCGTCCGTTTAGATGCACGCTGCGTGTTCTACGGTCACATCAGCACAGGAGAGCTGCACCTGCGCCCCATCCTGAACCTGAAGTCGGCGGCAGACAGAAGACTGTTCCGCACCATCGCCACTGAGACGGCACGACTTGTAAAGCGACATCGCGGCAGCATCAGCGGCGAACACGGCGACGGGCGACTGCGCGGGGAATTCATCCGACTGCAATACGGCGAAGAGACCTACGAGATGATGCGCCAACTGAAGCGCTGCTGGGACCCGGAGGGACTGCTGAACATGCACAAGATTGTGGACACGCTGCCCATGGACAGCATGCTGCGCTACGACGAAGGACAGCACTACACCATAGAGGACGACATGGGCGGCGACGGCACGGTGATGAACTGGCGTGCGGCCTTCGACGAATGCCGTGTGGAGGGAGCGAGCGGTGTACGGTCGCAGGTGCATGCGCTGATGTGCAGCATAGAGCAGTGCAACGGTGCGGGCGACTGCCGCAAGCCGACGGCGATGGGAGGCACGATGTGCCCCGCCTTCAAGGTATCGGGCGACGAGATGCTGACCACCCGCGCACGGGCCAATGTGCTACGCGAATTGCTGACGCGGGGTAGCGACGGCTTGCGAGGACGGGACGATGTGCTCGGCAGGGATGATTGTGGCAGCGAGGGTGTGGATGAGATGAAAGACATCGAAGAGATGCTCTACTCTTGCCTCGCTTGCAAGGGGTGCAGGAGGGAGTGTCCTTCGAACGTGGATATGACAAAGATCCGGGCGGAAGTGCTGCAGTGGCTGTACAACCGACACGGTACACCGCGACGTACGTGGTTGGTGGCACGAATGGCACAGATAGAGGCATTGGGTCGCCGGCTAAGACCCATCTATAACCTGTCGGCTCGATGGAGACCCACTGCCGCCCTGATAAAACGCTTCGTAGGCTTCGCTGCGGAGCGCAGCATTCCCCTGATTGCCAAAGGAAGTGTGAAAAAGGAGGTGCTTCATACTGTCGGCGAGGAGGATGGACGTAGTAAGGTGCATCGCGGAAGGATTTTCCTGTTTGCAGACGAATTCACGGAGTATCAGGAGCCACATTTGGGGAGGGCCTTTGCGGAGCTCTTCACACGTTTGGGATACGAGGTGGTGGTGCCACATCATGTGGAGAGCGGACGGGCAGCCATTTCGAAGGGATGCCTGCACCTGGCACAGAAGTTGGCCGTGAAGAACGTGGAGCTGCTGTGGCCTGTGGTGGGCGACAATGACGTGCTGGTGGGCATAGAGCCCTCGTGCATCCTCTCGTTCCGCGACGAGTATCCCGACCTTGTACCGTCGGAGATGCGCGAGAAAGCGCTCTCGTTGGCATCTCGCGCCCTCCTCTACGACGAGTTTTTCATGCGCGAGGTGCGGGCAGGCCGCATCACCGGCGACCAGTTTGAAGATGCCCCGATGGAAATATGGCTGCACGGCCACTGCCACCAGAAGGCACTGGTGGGGGTGGAGCAGACGGCGGCTATGCTGCGGCTGCTGAAGGGAGCCACCGTGCATGTGATTCCGAGCGGCTGCTGCGGCATGGCGGGGTCGTTCGGCTATGAGAAAGAGCATTACAAGACCTCGATGGCGATAGGTGAACTGGTGCTTTTCCCTGCCGTGCGGCGTGCGCAGCGCGAGGGTGCAGTGCTTCCCCACCCCACCTATGTGGCGGCTCCCGGCACATCGTGCCGCCAGCAGATTCTGGACGGAACAGGCGTGCACGCCCTCCATCCGATTGAAATTATGCGTGCTTGGGTGACCCCTGCACAACCCATGTAGAGCCCCAGCGAAGGAGAAGAACGCCACGCCCGCTGATAGCAGGACCATGCTTTTCCAAGCCCTTCTGCAGGTTACATTTCCCCCAAAAGCACAGGGAAATGAAGAAATCGGCACAGAACGTTGGCATTATGAAAAAGGTTTGCTATCTTTGCAAAAGACTAAACCATATACTAAATCTAAACCATGAACACCCAGACAGGAACTTTCACGTCCCCCCTTGGGTCGGGACACGAAATGAGCGCATGCAGGTGCAAGATGCTCTTCACCACCTTGATAGCACTCACATTGACACTGGCCGCATCGGCTCAGGAAGCGAAGCGCGACACCATCGGCAAGACCATGCGCGTGGGCTATTCCGACGGCAAGGCAAACACCGTGGCCGGTGCCATAGACAAGGTGACGGAGCAGCAGATGAACAAGGGTCTGGTGATTTCGTCGCTTGACGCACTGAGCGGCAAGGCAGCCGGCGTGCAGGTGACGTCGGGCGGCAACCAGGCAGCCATGATGACGGCAGTGCGCGTGAGGGGAACCACATCGCTCACCGGCGCCAACGACCCGCTGGTCATCATAGACGGCGTGATCAGCGACCTTGCCACGCTCTCTACCATCTACCCAGCCGACATCGAGAGCTTCACCATCCTGAAAGATGCTTCGGAGACCGCCCAGTATGGCAGCCGCGGTGCCGCGGGTGTCATCGAAGTGGCCACGAAGAAAGGAACCGAATCGCAGTTTCACATCTCCTACAACGGCGCCATGGGCTTTGAGAGCATCTACAAACGCACCAAGATGCTCAACGCCTCGCAGTTCCGGCAGGCAGCCACTGACATGGGCGTGGACTACATAGACAAAGGCGGAGACACCAACTATGGCCGCAGCATAGAACGCACCGGTTTCGTCCAGAACCACCATGTGGCCTTCGGAGGAGGTTCGGAGGAAGCCAGCTACCGCGCGTCGATCGGCATGACGGAACACAAGACGGTGGTGGAAACAAACAACTATCGCAACTACACCGCCAAGCTCGACATCTCACAGCAGGCCTTCGACAAGTTGCTGACCGTAGACTTAGGCATCTTCGGTTCGCTACAGAAGAACAACAACCTGCCCTTCCAGCAGAAACTGATATACTCGGCCCACACCTTCAACCCCACCATTCCCAACGGGCGCAATGCCGAAGGAGGCTATGACCAGGTGACAGAAGCCACATGGATAAACAATCCGTACTCACTGCTGGAGATGGACAACGACGATGACAACGGCCACTTCAACGTGCACCTGAATGCAGAGGCAACACTGTTGGAAGGACTGAAACTGAGAGCCTTCGGGTCGTATTCCTACAATTCGGTAGACAATGCGCACTACTACCCCACCTTTGTCTGGAGCCATGGCGAGGCTTATCGCGGCAACGACAAAAGCGAGGAACTGCTGGCAAACGTAGCCCTCGAATACAACCTGCACCTGCCCACCTCAAGTCTGCAGCTGATGGCATTAGGTGAGGCCGAGTCGCAAAAAGCAAAAGGTTTCTTCACCACGACGACCAATTTCTCGACCGATGCCTTCGGTTATGACAAGCTGTCGGCAGGCGCCACACGGCTGTGGGACGGTACGGACTCCTATTTCACCGATGCCCACATGGAATCGCTGCTGTTGCGTGCCCAGTATTCGTTTGCCGACCGATACACCCTGACAGCAAACGCCCGCACCGATGCCTCATCGAAGGTAGGAAAGAACCACAGGAGCGGTTTCTTCCCTTCGGTAAGCGGCGCATGGGTCATCAGCCACGAATCGTGGATGAAACCGCTCACCTTCGTTGACAATGCCAAGCTGCGCGCCGGCTACGGACTGAGCGGCAATCTGGGCGCCATAGACTCCTACAACTCGATGCAGCTTGTGCAGCCCAACGGCCTCGTGCCCGTGGGAGGGACCGCCGCCACCACACTCGGTATCATACGCAACGCCAACCCCGACCTGAAATGGGAAGTGAAGCGCACCTTCAACATCGGCCTCGACGCATCGTTCTGGCACGAGCGCATCGCCCTGTCCATCGACCTCTACCGCACGAAGACCACCGACATGCTCTACGTCTATGACGTGCCCGTACCCCCCTACCCCTATGACAAGCTGCTGGCCAACCTCGGTTCGATGAAGAACAAAGGACTGGAAATAGGCTTCGGCATCACACCGCTGCAGACGAAGGATATGCTGCTGACGCTGAACATGAACTGGTCGTTCGAGAGCAACAAACTGCTGTCGCTCGACGGCGACTACAACGGGCAGTATCTGACCGCCCCTGAGATGAAGGGCATCTCCTCGCTGTGGGGAGCCGGATTCCACGGAGCGAGCGACGTGGTGATGCAGATAGTGGGACAGCCGCTCGGTGTCTTCTACCTGCCGCACTGCTATGGCCTGACAACCGATGCCAGCGGAGCGAAGCACTACGATGTGAGCAGCGAGAAGCACATCTGCGGACAGGCCACGCCCAAAGCCACGATGGGCTCGAACATTGCTTTCCGCTACCGTCACTGGGACATCACGATGCAGGCAAACGGAGCCTTCGGACACAAAATCTACAACGGCTCGGCACTGACCTACATGAACATGCTCTCGCTGCCCAACTACAACGTGATGGCGGGCGCACCCGAACAAAACATACAAGACCAGACCATCAGCGACTACTGGCTGGAATGCGGCGACTACGTGAACATCGACTACCTCACGATAGGATGGACCATTCCCGTACGCTCCCGATACATCCAGGCGCTGCGCCTTTCCGCTTCGGTCAACAATCTGGCCACAATCACTTCGTACAGCGGCGTGACACCGATGATCAACTCCAGCGTCGTGAACGGCACGCTCGGAGTGGACGACAAGAATTCGTTCCCCGTCTATCGCAGCTATACAGCCGGACTAAGTATTCAATTCTAAATCTGAGAAACCATGAAAAAATCATTCTACGCCGCACTGATACTGCTCCTTGCGGCATGCTCGCTTGACGAAGAACCACGCGACCAAATCACCGAAGAGCAGATTCTGACATCGGCATCGGAACTCTATCGAAACACCGTAGCAACGCTCTACAACTATATAGGCGGCGACGAAGACGGGCAAGGACTGCAAGGCACATGCCGAGGAGTATACGACCTGCAGACCTTCGGCAGCGACGAGGCCATGCTGCCCACACGAGGCACCGACTGGTATGACGGCGGCCTGTGGCAAGACATGTACCGCCACTCGTGGTCGGCAGGCCACGACCTGATGAAAAACTCGTGGCTCTACCTATACAAGGTCATCACCCTCTGCAACCGTTCGATAGAACAGATAGACAGCCACAAGCACCTGCTCACGCCCGCCCAGCAGGAGGGATATAAGGCCGAGGTGCGCGCCTTACGAGCCATCTACTACTGGTATCTCACCGACCTCTTCGGTCCCGTGCCGTTGGTGACAAGTTCCGACGTGTCGATGCAAGAGGTGAAGCAATCCACACGGCAGCAGGTCTTCCAGTTTGCCGTCGACGAGCTGGAAGCCACCTATCCGCTTCTTGCGGCAGAGAACAGCACACGCCAAGGCGACTACTACGGACGCATCACCCGTCCGGTGGCGCTTTTCGCGTTGGCCAAGCTGATGCTGAATGCCGAGATATACAGCGGCACGCCGCAATGGGAGAAGACCATCGACTACTGCAACCAGATAGAAGAGATGGGCTACACCCTCGAATCAGACTACGCAGCCAACTTTGCCGTACACAACGAGATGTCGTCGGAAAACATCTGGACCATACCCCTTGACTACGACCTCTACCTGAACCAGCAGCAGAACCTCTTCCGCTCCTACCACTATCGCCATGCGGCCGCCTATGGATTCACGGGCGAAAACGGCTCGTGCGCCACACGCCGCACGCTCCAGATTTTCGGTTACGACACGGATGAGGAAGACAGCCGTTTCGCACTGAACTACTGGGCAGGAACCGTCACCGACACAGACGGCGCCATCGTTGCCGACCGCAACGGTCACCCCTTGACCTACCACCCCTGGGAGGTGGACCTGGACCTCAGCGGCACGCCCTACGTGGAGACCGCCGGTGCGCGCATGAAAAAATATGAGGTGGACAAGAACGCGCTCAAAGACGGCAAGATGATGGACAACGACATCGTGCTATTCCGCTTTGCCGATGTACTGCTGATGAGGGCAGAAGCCGCTTTGCGGTGTGGCCGCGACGGACAGGCCGACTACGACCGCGTGCGCCTTCGTGCAGGGATGCCCACGCGCCCCATCACGCTCCAGAACCTGCTCGATGAGCGTCTGTTGGAACTCTGCTGGGAAGGCTGGCGCAGACAAGACCTCATCCGTTTCCACCAATACAGGAGTCTCTTCGAAGGGAATGCGGAGATGGCAGCCATAGACGAATGGGACGGCCACACCACACTCTATCCCATCCCTGCCGACATCATGGCCGTGAACAGCAACCTGAAACAAAACCCAGGATACGATTAGGTTTATTCCCTCGACTAAAAGACAACAGACTAAAGTAAAATTAACGCAAAAAAAATTGTCAATGTCAGAAAAAAACGTAAATTTGTGAAAAGTTTTCATGACTTCGAATTAGTAATGAAAAACGATGTGAAGTGGAGAAGTAGAATTGATAGATGATTGGTTACTTTTCGTTCTATTATAACATCAATAGTAGACGATAACAAGAGAATCATCGGATGCAAGCAGCGTATATGAAGCAAAAATGTAGTAAATTTGAAAACAAAGCAATAATATGAACAAGACATTTGACATTGACCTGTATGAGGGACATCTCATCTTTACAG
>CAJONT010000257.1 GCA_905235975.1 uncultured Prevotella sp. | reverse complement strand
GAGCAAGACTTCCGACACCTCACTAGCTTTTATTTTGTCTGCCATTGTTGGTTAAGAATTCTTTTCCGTTTAAAACTAAACAATAATATATTATTTTTTCAACTGTGTCAGGATGGATCTCAGTTTGTTTTGCACGCTGGCATCCAGCCTATAGGTATCATATTCGAGTATGAAACCCCCGATGATTTCGGGGTCGATCTCCGTTTGAAACTCCACAGTGCCTTGAGTCCTGCTCTCCACCATCTGCTTCATTTTCTGTTCCGTTTCGGGACTTACAGCAGTGGCGGTGATGAGTTTTCCGCGTGTGATGTTCTTCTGTTGCCTATAAAGAGTGATATACGAAGCTGCCATGAATTGCATGGTGTTCTCCCTGTTCTCGCTGAGCACAAGACTGATGAATCGTTTTGTGAGCTCCTGTATTTTGTCGCCGCCGGCGGCTGTCTGGAGCAGTTCCTCTTTCTTGTTTTTTGCGAGCATGGGGTTGTCTATCGTAAATCTCAGCTTTGGCACTTGGATAAAGCTGGCGCCGAGCGTCTGCATATCCTCGTAGACCTTGTCTTCGATTTTCGTCTCCATGGCACACTTGAGCAGTGCCCGGGCATAACGTACCGACATTACACCTGTATCCATATCGCTTTGTTATTTGTTATCACCGTCGACAGAAATTTCATCCAGCAGCTTTTCAATCAATTCCATCTGCTTCTTGTCGCTCTCAAGCTCTTTGCGCACCACCTTGCCGGCGATAAGCACAGAGAGTTCAGCCACTTGTGCGCGGATGTCGCGTATTGCGTTCTGCTTTTCGCTCTCAATCTCGGCCTTTGCCTCGCTGAGTAGCCTTGCGCCTTCGGCTCTTGCGTTTTCTTTGGCTTTTTCGACAATGGCACTGCGGGTATCGGCAGCCTCTTTGAGTATCTGTGCCTGTTTCTCGCGTGCCTCCTGCAGGATGGATTCGCCTTCATCTTTGATATTGGCCAGTCGTTCATTGGCTTCTTTTGCTTTGCGGAGGCTTTCGTCGATGAACTCCTTTCTGTCGTTCACCATTTTGACGATAACGGGGAATCCCCACTTCCACAGGATAAAGAGCACAATGAGGAAGACGACAGTCATCCAGAATAACAGGCCAAAATCCGGGGTTATTAAATCCATACGCTGTTCAGATTACTTCTGTAACTTTTTGGTGAGAGGAATGTCACTCGGGTTATTATACAAAGAGGGCCAGAAGGGCGATGATGACGCCGAAGAAGGCCACACCCTCGACGAGGGCAGCAGCCACGATCATAGCTGAGCGGAGGTCACCCATTTTCTCAGGCTGGCGTGCCATAGCATCCATGGCATTTCCACCAATACGTCCGATACCGATACCTGCACCGATTGCAGCCAAACCGCCGCCGATAGCGGCACCTAATTTTGCAACAGCATCTGCTGCCAGTAAGATTGATAACATAGTTTTAAAATTTTAATTGTTATTTGATTTGAGATTTATAAATTTAGTCCTTAGACGGTTCATGCTCATGCACATGAGCAAGCGAGATGAACACCGCACTCAGCATGGTGAACACCATGGCCTGAATGAAGCATACAAGCACTTCGAGCAGCATCATGAACACGCTCATAAGCACGCTCACCACCGTCATGCCAACCCCAGCGAAGAAGTTGAGTGCAAACATGATGAAGATGATGCATGAGAGCGAGATGGCGATGGCGTGTCCTGCCATCATGTTGGCAAAGAGACGAATCATGAGTGCCAACGGTTTTGTGAAGATGCTGAAGATTTCGATCACAGGCATGAGGGGCACGGGCACCTTGAGCCATGTGGGCACAGGAGGCCAGAACACCTCTTTCCAATATTCCTTGGTGCCGGTGAAATTGGTCACCAGGAAGGTGCATACGGCGAGGAAGCAGGTGCAGGCGATGTTGCCTGTGAGGTTTCCTCCTCCCGGCGGGAAGGGTACCACGCCCAAGATGTTGGCTATGAAGATGAAGAAGAAGCAGGTGAGCAGGTAGGGAGCATACTTGTCGGCCTCCTTGCCCAGCGAAGACTTCACCACATCGTCGTAGATATACATGATGAACATGTTCATGAATCCCGTGAATCCCTTCGGCTCGGGGTCGTCGACTTTGTGCTTTCGGCACCACCGTGCCGGTATGAGCACGCAAATCAGGAGAATGATAGCATCGATGAAGAGCACCGCCACCGTCTTGGTGATGGAGATATCGATGGGTCTCACCTCCTGGCCGTCGACCATCTCACAGATTTTGTTGGCGTGGCTTTCACTTCCCGATATGTAGAGTCCGTAGGGTCCGGGCTTGTTTCCGTTGGCATCAGCCTCCTCGGCAAATTTGCTGCTGGAGAAGACATGCCACCCTGTGGAGCTTTTTACGATTACGGGCAGGTGAATGATAATCGGTTTCCCGCCAATATCCGTGATATGCCAATGGTATGAATCCTTAATATGTCCCCACAAAACCTCCTGAAGGTCGACGCCCTCTTTCTCGCCCTCTTCATGAGCTGCAGCCGGAAGAGCGGGAATGAGGATCAGCAACGCAAAGAGAATTTGTCTGATATATTTCATTGTTTTGGGTTTTTGTTACTCTTTTCTTGACGCGTGAAAAAGACGCAGTCGAACACCAGAAGAATCAGATAGAACGCAAAGAAGAGCAGTACGAACGCCTTGATGGCTCCGACGTCTCTCACCAGGTAGCACCACACCCCCATCACGATGATAGCTGCCGCCATACGCACCGCGGATGCGGCGAGGAAGAACTTGGTGAGCGCTTTGGGCGAGGTGAGTGCGGTTTGTTTCCACACAAGGCCGTAGGTAACGCTTGAAATCAAAGAGAACACCACAGTGACAATCAGTGCGCTTATGAGCGTGGCCTTATAGCTGATGCTCATCATAGCCAACACGAGCAAGGCAAGTGCTGCGATAATCCACAGCGAGATGCGCAGATACTGATTGAAGGCGTTTTGCACCCGACTGTCGGTGTGGGTCATATCGTTTCGTCTTCAAGGGTTTCCACACAGAGCGACACGCGGTTCTTCTGCACCTCCACGAAGCCTCCGTTGACCATGAGTTGCTGTTTGCCGTCCTTGGTGGCGTACTCCACGAGTCCGGGCTGCAGCGAGGAGATGATGGGAGCATGGTCGTTGAGTATTTCGAAACTTCCCATCGTGCCCGGTACGAGTACGCTCTCCACGGGTCCGTCGTAGACCACGCGCTCTGGTGATACTATTCTAAGTGTCAACATAAGTCTTTATCCTTTAGCAGCCTCCATGAGTTTCTTACCTTTCTCGATGGCATCCTCTATGGTACCCACGTTGAGGAAGGCCTGCTCGGGCAGGTAGTCGACCTCACCGTCGAGAATCATATTGAATCCCTTGATGGTGTCCTCGATGGGCACCATGACGCCTTTGACACCAGTGAACTGCTCGGCCACGGTGAAGGGTTGTGAGAGGAAGCGCTGCACGCGGCGTGCGCGGTTCACGGTCACCTTGTCCTCATCGGAGAGTTCGTCCATACCGAGGATGGCGATGATATCCTGCAGTTCGTTGTAGCGCTGAAGGATTTGCTTCACACGTTGTGCGCAGTCGTAGTGAGCGCGTCCCACGATGAGCGGGTCGAGGATTCGCGACGTACTTCCCAGCGGGTCGACGGCGGGATAGATACCGAGCTGTGTAATCTTACGGCTCAGTTCCGTGGTGGCATCGAGGTGTGTAAAGGTCGTGGCGGGTGCGGGGTCGGTCAAGTCATCGGCCGGCACATACACAGCCTGCACGGAGGTGATGGAGCCTCTCTTCGTAGAAGTGATTCGCTCCTGCATGGAACCCATTTCAGAGGCCAGTGTGGGCTGGTAACCCACGGCGGAGGGCATACGTCCCAGGAGGGCCGACACCTCACTACCAGCCTGTGTGAAACGGAAGATATTGTCGATGAAGAAGAGGATATCGGCAGCCGCGCCGTCTTTTCCGCCGTTGTCGCGGAACTCCTCTGCCACGGTAAGTCCTGAGAGCGCCACCGAAGCACGTGCTCCCGGCGGTTCGTTCATCTGTCCGTAGACCAGTGTAGCCTGGCTCTTCTTGAGTTCTTCGGGGTCGACGAGTGAGAGGTCCCATTTTCCTTCGTCCATGGCCTTTTTGAATTTCTCGCCATAGCGCACCACACCACTCTCAATCATTTCTCGTATGAGGTCGTTACCTTCACGGGTGCGTTCACCCACGCCGGCGAATACCGAATAGCCGTTGTGACCTTTTGCGATGTTGTTGATAAGTTCCATGATGAGCACGGTCTTGCCCACACCGGCGCCACCGAAGAGTCCGATTTTACCACCCTTCATGTATGGTTCAAGCAAGTCGATCACCTTGATACCCGTGGCGAGCATTTCCTTTTGCGTGGACAGTTCCTCGAACTTAGGAGCCTCTCGGTGAATGGGATATGCGCCCTTCATGTCGAGGTCGGCCATGCCGTCGATAGGTTTACCGATAACGTTGAGCATACGGCCCTTGATTTGGTCGCCTGTAGGCATAAGGATGGGATATCCCGTAGCCACAGCCTCCAGTCCGCGCTGCAGTCCGTCGGTGTTGTCCATGGCGACGCATCTAACCGTGTCTTCACCGATATGCTGCTGCACTTCCACCACCAGTTCACGGCCGTCGTTACGCACTATCTTAAGTGCGTCGTGAATTTTTGGCAACACTTTCTCCGCATCCTGACCTTTTGTGTCGAAATAGACATCGATTACCGGTCCGATAATCTGGGAGATGTGTCCGTTGATTTGTGACATAAGCTATTTGTTTTAATGGATATATCAAGTATTAAAATTTAAGTTGCGCAACAAAAATAATAAATAAATTAGGTTGCTGCAAATATTAACGACATAAATTCACTTTTTTCATGTCAACATTGACGAAAGTGGACATCAGATACTCAATTCATCGAGCACTTTAATGAGTTTCTTGTCGAAGGGTTTGTCGCTTCTGATGGCCTCGCAGAGCGGCACGTAGACCACCTCGTTGTTGCGCACGCCGATCATGATGTTGCGCTGTCCCTGCAGGATGGCCTCGATGGCTCCCACACCTGTGCGGCTGGCAAGGATACGGTCGTGTGCAGTGGGACGTCCACCCCTCTGCAGGTGTCCGAGGATAGACACGCGTACGTCGAAATCGGGGAACTCCTTCTTCACGCGGTCGGCATAGTAAAGCGCACCGCACTTGGGACTTTCCGACACGATGACGATGCAGCTCTTCTTCGACTTTCGTATGCCGCGCTCCATGAATCGTGCCAACTGGTCGGAGTCGGTAGACTCTTCGGGAATGATGGCAGCTTCTGCACCGCAGGCGATGGCGCTGTTCTGTGCCAGGAAGCCGGCGTCGCGTCCCATGACTTCGACAAAGAAGATACGCTCATGGCTCTGTGCGGTGTCTCTGATTCGGTCTACACACTCCATGATGGTGTTCATGGTGGTATCGTATCCGATGGTAGAGTCGGTGCCGTAGAGGTCGTTGTCGATAGTACCAGGGAGTCCGATGCAGCACACGTCGTATTCCTGTGCAAAATTCATGGCACCTGTGAGCGAACCGTTACCGCCAATCACCACAAGGGCATCGATGCCATGTTTCACCATATTGTCGTAGGCTTTCTTTCTTCCTTCTGGCGTCACGAACTCCTTGCTACGAGCCGTTTTGAGGATGGTACCTCCCATCATGATGATTCCGCTTACGTTTTCAGTGGTGAAAGGCACGATTTCGTCATGTATCAGTCCGTCGTATCCACGGTAGATACCCATTATGTTGAACCCGTTGTAGATGCCGGCGCGTGTGACGGCGCGTATGGCAGCATTCATACCGGGAGCGTCGCCGCCTGATGTCATCAGGCCGATGGTTTTAATCTTTGCCATAAGTGTTATATTTTAGGTGTGTATGTTTCTTGCGTATCACCATGCCATGGTACCCACCATGATGAGCAGTCCGGCGAGCCATCCTGCCAATGCTTTCCATCCCACGTGTGCGATGTACCATGTGAGCCTCATGCGTTCCATCTTGAGCAGTGCCACGCCTGCCATGGAGCCGAAGGCCAGCGTGTTGCCCGCTATTGCCGTGGAGAAGGCCACCACCTTCCAATAGAGTCCGTTTTGTGCGAACTGTGCCGCGTATCCCGTGGCGGTATCCGCTGCCACTGGATAGAGCGAGAAGAAGCTGATGGCGGATGCGAAATTGTCGAGCACACTGCTTATAGCGCCTGCCACGATGCCCATCACCCAGCAGTTGTGCACATGCGTGTCGATCACTTCGGCCAGCCAGTGCGCGGCTCCTGTTTCCTGCACGACCCCCACCGCCAACATGAATCCCATCACATAGAGAATCATCTGCTGCACGCCGTATTGCAGGACGCGGGGCATGCGTCTCTCCACCATTTTGTCCACATTCATCAGTTTGCGGTTGAAAATCTCGTTCACCACCCAGAGTACAGACAGCACACAGAGGGCGCCGAGGAAGGGACTCAGCTTGGTGATGTTGTGGAAGGTGGGGATGAACCATAGTCCGCCGATGCCCACGATGAGCATGAGCACCCTCTGCCATACATTCAGGTTGGTGTCATCGCCCCGATAGGGCATGGGTTGCCAGTTGATGTCGATACGTTCGGGCAGTGTGCGTCCCAGCAAGTAGGTGGGCAGTCCCCATGCCGCGATACAAGGCAACAGCAGTGCCATGGAGAAATTCGATGCGGTGACGGCGCCGCTGTTCCACAGCCACAGTCCTGCGGGGTCGCCTATTACGGTGAGTGCGCCCCCGGCATTTGCCGCCAGCACCACTGCACTCCCGTACACCATGCGGTGTCGCCTGTTGTGCACCAGTGTGTGCATGACCACGAGCATGATAGACACGGTGGTGAGGTTGTCGAGGTTGGCAGAGAGGAGGAAGGTGAAAGCTGTGAGTTTCCACAGGAGGCTGCGGCTTTTCCTCGTGCGTATCCATGGCATGAGGAAGTCGAAGCACCCATTGTTTAAGAGAATCTCCACGATGGTCATGGTGGAGAGGAGGAACAGCATGATTTCGGCGGCTCTTCCCACATATTTCAGGAATATATTCTCCGCGATATAGTGTTTCACTGCCGTGCTTGTGGCTACGGCCCCGTTAAGGAAGTCGATATATTCTGCCTCATGCTCATGCATCACGAAGTCGGTGCCCCAACAGATATAGAGCACCCAGCCCACCGTCCCTGCGAAGATGGCCACTGCCGACTTGTTGACATTAGTGACCCTCTCTGTGGCTACGAGCAGGCAGCTGATGAGAAAGATGGCTACGATGATGAGTGTCATGGCAACGTATAATCAAGTGCGTTTAATATGCAAAGATACACAATATTCCCAATAATACAAAAATCAAGTCCAAAAATAATCAATTTTCAACGGAAACTTCCGTTTTGGCTATGGCTTACCGTCCCTTGATGAGGAAGCGAAGCGAGAAATAGATTTCTTCCTCTAAGCGGAAGAGGCCCCAGAAGGGTCTCAGAGGCGCATATCCCGGTTTGAAGCGGTTGCGCGGGGTGAGCCGATGCACCTCGATGTTCCGCCACACGCGTTTTATCTCCTTCAGGCCATATTGACGCTCAGACTTGGGCAGTTGGCGACGGTAGCGGAAGTAGAACATATAGAGGTCGACGAGATTCAGCCACCTCACGTTCTCGTAGAGGGAGATGAGGCGGTCGTCGGCACCGCTGAGCTCCATCTGCCTCCTCATGCTCTCATTTGCCCTGAGGTAGTCGAAGCGTCGCACGCTCACGCTATGTGTCACCGACTCGCCGTGCTGCAGGTAATAATACACCCCGCTGCACACCCTAACCTCGCGTGCATGGAGATAGTGCACACGAGTGGTATTGTCGTCGCTGTAGGCGCGCGAAGAGTCGTCGTAGGGGAAACGCCGGTGCAAGTCGGCCCGTATCATATAAAGGCCATGCAGTTGCCATGTGAGGCTTGCCTCAAAGGCGTCCGGTCCGCTCATGGCGTCGAATTGCGGCAGCGGATAGCGGCGTTGGTGGGTTCCCGTCACCTCCACCACCTGAAACAGGACGCAGTCGGTGGCGGGATGGTTGTCGAGCACGCCGACCGCCTTTTCGATGGCATCAGGTGCGAGCCAGTCGTCGCTGTCCACCATACAGACATAGTCGCCCGTAGTCTGTTTCAGAGCCACGTTGCGGGCATGCGCCTGTCCGCCGTTCTCCGTGAGGCGGATGACGGTGATGCGTGGGTCGCTGTGGGTCCATCGGGAGAGGACATCGGGAGTAGAATCGGTGGAAGCGTCGTCGACGCAAAGAATCTGCAGGTCGGCGTGTGTCTGTTGCACCAGCGACGTGAGGCATTTGTCCAGAAATTTGGCAGCGTTATAGGCTGCCACGAGCACACTGACCTTGCTCATGGCGAATCAGTTTTGTCTGAATCGTGCCATGAGCGCGTTCCAGAGGTGTGTTTTCTTACGCAGGAGATAAATCGACACCCAGAGGCTGAGCAGTCCGAGCAGGATGCCGAGGGGCCAATAGAGCCACGGGGTCTTGAGGAAGGTGACGAGGAAGGCAAGCACGCCGAAGGGCAGTTGCATAAAAGCGCTGCGCCTCACCCTTCGCGAGATACAGTAGCCATATTTCCAATGTGCATAAGCGTGGATGACAAGGAAGTCGAGTATGCCCGCCGTGGTGATGGCGACACCACAGCCGGTGATGCCCCATCGCCGGAAGCACACTATGACGAGGGTCACGAGCGCCACGTCGTAAATGCCTTCAAGCAGCAGGTAGGAGCGCGAATCGCCGCGTGCGAGGGGCATGTAGGCCACAGGCAGTTTGAGTGCCCTGAAATACATGGCCAGCACCGTAATCTGCATCATGCCCACCACGGGTGTGAACTTGCCGCTGAAGAGCAGCGGCATGAGGATGGGCAGCGAGATGGTGAAGAACACCAGCAGGGGTGAGATGAGGAGCAGCGACACCTCCGCCTGTCTGTTGACGAGCGTATTGGCAGCATTCACATCGGTGGCCACAGCAGATAGACGCGGGAAGAAATCGGTCTCCATGGCAGAGAACACCATGCCGGCATAGGTCATGGTCATCATGTATCCTGCGCTGTACAGACCCACCGTGGCGAGCGACGACGTATAGCTGAGGAAGGAGCGTATCACGAACTCGGCTCCGCTGCCCAAGATGCCCGCCAGCACGAAGGCGATGCCTAACCGCACCATGTTCATCCCCTCCCCGAGGAGCGCCTTGTGGAATGACATCTTCGGCGGGAACAGTTTGTACGAATATCTGATGGTGAGCAGCATCTGTGCCAGCGCCATGGCCACGAGCGACGGCACGATGGCAGCCGCGCCGAAGAAGTAGTAGAGGGGAACGGAAATGAAAAGGGCTGCCACCACATTATAAACAGAGACGGCAGCCAGGCGTTTCAGTTGGCGTGCGCCTTTCAGGATGGCCGTTTCGCCGCCGGTGATGGCCATCATGCCCACGATGGGTGAGAGGAGCACGAAATGAAGGGTGTGGTTTCCCCAGCCGAAGGTCCACCTGTCGAGGAAGGGACTGAGGACGATGCACAGCAGCACACCCACAAGGGCAGTGAGAAGGCTCCACGACCGTATCATCTTGACTACGTGACAGATACGTTTCTCATCTCGGCTGTCGAAGACTTCTGAGATGTTGCGCACTGCACTCATCGAAATACCCAAGTTGGTGGAATTGGAAAGCAGGTTGATGGTGGAGTTGAAAAGGGAAATAAGCCCCATGCCTTCCGGTCCCAGTATCATGGCTACCAATTTGTTGCGCACAATACCCACCAGAATATTGAGTCCCTGTACACCACCGAAGAGACCGGTGTACTTCAATACGTGTGAATAACTGCCTGTGTTTTCCTTTTTCATTGTCCTTATTCATAACGGAAGATTCACATTTTTATTATAAAGGTGTGTTCTATTAATTCTGAAATTCTGAAATGCAATGTACCATTGGTTTCGTTTCGGTCGCTTTTTGCTTTTATTCGGTGCAAAGCGTCAAATCTCATCCATTGT
>CAJONT010000256.1 GCA_905235975.1 uncultured Prevotella sp. | reverse complement strand
TGGAGATACGCAACGGACAGCTGCTCGTGAACGGTGAGCCCATCTATATAAAGGGTGCCGACAGGCATGAGATGGATCCCGACGGAGGCTATGTGGTGAGCAGGCAAAGGATGATAGAGGATTTGCAGATTATGAAGCGGTTCAACATCAACGCCGTGCGAACCTGCCACTATCCCGACGACCCCGTGTGGTACGACCTGTGCGACGAATACGGCATCTACCTGTGCGCCGAGGCCAACCAAGAGAGCCACGGATTCGGCTATGATGACACTTCGGAGGCCAAGAAACCGCAGTTTGCCAAACAAATCATGGAGCGCAACCAGCACAACGTAACGGTAAACTTCAACCATCCCAGCATCATCACATGGTCGATGGGCAATGAAACCGTCGACGGACCCAACTTCACAGAGGCCTACCGATGGATAAAAGGGCAGGACCAGAGCCGCCCCGTGCAGTATGAGCGCGCCGGCCTGGGCGACAACACCGACATCTATTGCCCCATGTATGCCTCGCAGGAATATTGTGCCAAATATGGTTCCGACCCCGCTGCCACCAAACCCCTCATACAGTGTGAGTACAGCCATGCCATGGGCAACTCGAGCGGTGGCTTCAAAGAATACTGGGAAGCCGTGCGCACCGCACCCAAATACCAGGGCGGCTTTATCTGGGACTTCGTGGACCAGGGCTTGCACGGACGCGATGCCAAGGGCACGAAAATCATCACCTACGGCGGCGACTACAACAACTACGACGCAAGCGACAACAACTTCAACTGCAACGGACTGGTGAGCCCTGACCGTGTGCCCAATCCGCAACTCTACGAAGTGGGCTACTACTATCAAAATGTGTGGGTGGAACCCGTAGACCTCATGACCGGCGAAGTGCGTGTGTTCAATGAGCATTTCTTCCGCGACATCGACAACTACCAACTCTTTTGGAAACTCCTGAAAAACGGCGAGGAGGTGAAACAAGGTGTGGTAGACGACCTGAAGGTAGGTCCACAGCAGCGCCGCGAATACAAACTGGACTACGATGCGGCGCAGTATGCCGGAAAGGGTGCCGAACTGATGCTCAACGTGGAGTTCCGCCTCAAGAAGTCGGAACCCCTCATGGTGGCCGGACAGACGGTGGCCCACCAACAGCTGCCCGTGACAGGCAACTATTTCGAGGGTGCCGTGCGTGTGGGTGATGCCAAGGCGCTCAACCAGAAGGTGAAAGACGATAAGAAAAAGCACACGCTCACCATCGCCACTGCCGACTATGTGGTGGGATTCGACAAGCAGACCGGCTTGCTCACCCGCTACGAAGCAGCTGGCAGACCCTTGTTGGGCAAGGGCGGTTCGCTGAAACCCAATTTCTGGCGCGCCGTGACCGACAACGACATGGGTGCCGGTGTGCAACGCATGTACCAGGCATGGAAGAATCCCACCCTGAAGCTGGAAACTTTCCGTGCAGTGCCCAACAAACGTGCACAGACCACACAGGTCACTGCCGTATATGCCCTGCCCGAGGTGAAATCGCACCTCACCCTGTCGTATCTCGTCAGGAGCAACGGCGCAGTGGAAGTGACACAGAAACTCACTGCCGACGGCGGCAACGACGTGCCCGACCTGCTCTGCTTCGGCATGGTGATGGAAATGCCCTACGGACTGGACAACAGCACTTTCTACGGACGCGGACCGGTGGAGAACTACCCCGACAGGAAAGACTCGCAGCATCTCGGTGTGTACAAGCAGACGGCCGATGAGCAGTTCTACCCCTATGTGCGACCCCAGGAAACGGGCACCAAGACAGACATCCGCTGGTGGCGGCAGACCGACACCGCCGGCTTCGGTCTGAAGGTGACCACCCCGGAGACACCCTTCCTTGCCTCCGCCCTCCACTACAGCGTGGCCGAACTTGACGAAGGACTCGACAAACACCAACGCCACCCTGAGCAGTTGGAGAAATCGCCTTATACCAACCTGCAAATCAATGGCGAGATGGCCGGCGTGGGCGGCATCAACAGCTGGGGCTTTGACGGCTTTGCCCTGCCCCCCTACCGTGTGAACTACGGCAACCGTTCCTTCTCGTTCACGTTGACACCGCTCCTGTCGGCATCGGATGCAAGACGTTGACACAGAACCAACCTACCATGACGATTTTCAAGAACAACTACCTTAAATGAGAAAACTTACTATCGCCACACTCCTCTTGGTCATGCTCATGCTGACCGGAGGAGTGTGTGCACAGCGCCAACTCGTGATACAGGCCAAGAAACTGGGGGCTCCCATCCAGCCCACCATGTACGGCATCTTCTTTGAAGACATCAATTTCGGTGCCGACGGCGGTCTCTATGCCGAAATGGTGCTGAACCGCTCGTTCGAATTCCCACAGGCACTGACGGGATGGAATGCCTTCGGCAATGTGCAGGTGTGTGACGCCCGACCCGCTTTCGACCGTAATCCCCATTATGTGGTGCTCGGCGACTCCGGCCATATCGAGAAACGTACCGGCCTGGAGAACCGCGGTGCCTTCGGCATGGGCATCAAGAAAGGCCTGCGCTATGACTTCTCCGTCTATGCCCGCAAGCATGAGGCAAACGCCGCCAATGCGCGCCTGCGTGTGGAAATTGTTGACTCACACAATGAGACGGTGGCCCGGCAACGCATCACCGTGAGCAGTGCCGACTGGCAAAAATACACCGCCTCGCTCGTTCCCAGGGTGACCGACGGGAAAGCACTCATGCGCATCTTCCTCGAGACAGCAGAAGGCGTGGATGTGGACCATGTGTCGCTCTTCCCCTCCGACAACTGGCACGGCCTGCGTGCCGACTTGGTGCAAGACCTTGCCGACTTGCATCCCGGTATCTTCCGCTTCCCCGGCGGCTGCATCGTGGAAGGCACCGACTTGGAGACACGCTACCAGTGGAAAAATTCCGTGGGGCAGGTGGAAAACCGGCCCTTGAACGAAAACCGCTGGAACTACACTTTCGCACATCGCATGTTCCCGACCTACTACCAAAGTTACGGTCTGGGATTCTACGAATTTTTCCTGCTCTCTGAGAAGATAGGTGCCGAACCACTCCCCGTGCTGAGCTGCGGCCTTGCCTGCCAGTTTCAAAACCGCACCGAAGACGCCCATGTGCCTGTCGACGACCTGCAACCCTATGTCGACGATGCCCTCGACCTCATCGAGTTCGCCAACGGTGATGTGCACACCACCTGGGGCAAGGTGCGGGCTGAGATGGGACATCCCGAACCCTTCCATCTGAAGCAGATAGCTGTGGGCAATGAGCAGTGGGGACCCCTCTACCCCCCGCGGTTGGAGAAATTTGTGAAGGCCATCCGTGCCAAGTATCCCCAAATAAAGATATGCGGCTCCAGCGGTCCTGCCTCCGACGGCGCTGACTTTGAATATGGCTGGAAAGAAATGA
>CAJONT010000255.1 GCA_905235975.1 uncultured Prevotella sp. | reverse complement strand
CGCCTCTTCCACCTTGGGCTATCACAGCAAACCACTCATCGTGTATGACATGAAAGGGTTCTGGCAACCCCTCGTGGCACTGCTCGACACATTGGAGCAGCAAGGTCTTGTGCGGAACCATTATGCCGACCATATCAAGATGGCACGCAGCTTAGACGACGTGGTGCGCCTGATAGAAAAAGACTGACGGGGAAGAATGTTATCGCCTGCCGCCCATGAACAGGTAGGTGAGGAAAGGCAAATGCTTGTGCATTAACTTGTATAGCCCGAAGCTTCCAAGGGCTACCAACGCCACCGTAATCAAGCTGTACACAGCGGCAAGCACATCGTTGTAGGGCTTGAGCAGTCCGCTGGTGAACAAGGGCATGATGATCCACAGCAGCAGCGTGTGGCAGGCAAAGACAAAGAAGCTGGCATTGCTCAGGGTCATGTTCACATACCATGTGCCGGCCCGCACCATGCTGGTGGTGAACGATATGCCGAACACCAGTCCCGTGACGTACTCAACGCGGTAAATGAAGGTGCAGGGCCAGAACTGCTCCAGCACGATAAGCAACGCCAGGAAGATGAACGAGGGTATCTTATAGTGCAACATGGCCACGATGAATTCTTTCTTCTTGATGCTGTAGTAGGCACCAAAGGAGAAAAAGAGCCAGCATTCGGGGTTCAGGCCCACTATGTCGGGCCAGAAGCTGAAACCGAAGATGATGAGCAGGAAGAGGAGCCATCTCACGATGGGCCGTTTGCCGCCTATCTTGATAAAGCCCGTCACCAAGAAGTAGACCACCGGTGAGAAGAGCATCACCACCATCAGGTCTCTTACGAACCACAACGAGATGGCTATGGGAGTGGTGCCGCCCTCGCTCCCACTGATGGCACCGATGTTCCAGAACGTCAGCAGCCAGTCGGTGAAAGCCATGTCGCCCATCGGCTTGTGTATGGCGGGCAGTGCAGTCATGAACAGGCCAGCCACCACCACCACGATGAGGTACACCAGGTTCCATAGCATGTACGGAACGAAGAGCGACTGCGCCCTGCTTATCAGTTTCTTGATGTAGATGTTGAGGGAGAATTTTCCCGGTTTGAAGAAGAGATAGCCCGCAAAGAAGAAGAAGAAAGGATTGACGATGGGGGCTATCCGTTGCGATATGACGTGGAAGATACCGCTGGCTACAGGAAGATTTGCCCACTCATCGGTGATGGCCGTGTAGTCGCAATACATGAACAGGGCCAGCACGATGAGTGGGAATCGGATGAATGCGATTACCTTTGACTGTAGGTCAGCGGGTTTCATCGTCACAAAGTGTTCTTATCTATCTTCTTTCAGACGTTCTGCCATGGCTTTGCCCAGTGCCTCGCACTGTTCGCGTATGGCGGGATTGACAGCCTGTTTCATTTCCACAGGTACGCCCACTGCCTCGAAGTGCAGACGGTTCTCGTTCCACTCTCTTATCTTCTCTGCGGCTTTGCTTGCCCAACCGAAGCTGCCGAACCATCCGATGAGGCGGTTCTTCATGTCCTTGCCGCTGATTTCGGAAAGGAGCACGTCCATCTGGTGGTACAGGCCAGTGTTGTAGGTGGGAGCGCCCACGATGAGAGCCTTGTAGCGGAACACGTCGCGCAAGATATAAGAGTGGTGGGTCTTCGACACGTTGTACATCACGATGTTCTTGATGCCGGCACTGCTGGCCGCCTTGGCGATGATTTCGGCCATGCGCTCCGTGTTGCCGTACATGGTGCCGTAGCATATCACGATGCCCTCCTCGGCCTCGTAGCGGCTCAGCCGGTCGTAGATGCCTATCACTTTCTGCACGTTCTCGTGCCACACTGGTCCGTGGGTGGAGCAGAGGTAGTCGAGCTGCACGCCCGCCAGTTTCTTGAGCGCGTTCTGCACAGGTGTGCCGTATTTGCCCACGATGTTGCTGTAGTAGCGCACCATCTCCAGCCAGAAGGTGTCGCAGTTGATGTCGTTGTCGAGAATGCCGCCATTGAGAGCGCCGAAGCATCCGAAGGCGTCTCCCGAGAAGAGCACATGGCAGGTGGTGTCGAGTGTCACCATGGTCTCCGGCCAGTGCACCATGGGGGTGAGCACAAACTGCAGGGTGTGCGCACCGAGGGTGAGGGTGTCGTTGTTCTTCACCTCCACCAGGTTGTCGGCAATGCCGTAGAATCCTTCCGCCATGCCGAAGGTCTTCTTGTTGCCCACAATCTTTATCTCAGGATAGTATTTGCGTATGAGCGCGATGGAGCCGCTGTGGTCGGGTTCCATATGATTCACCACGAGGTAGTCGATGGGTCTGTCGCCTATCACCTCGTGAATGTTCTCAAGATATTGGATAAAGAAGTCGACCTCGACGGTGTCGATGAGGCAGGTTTTCTCGTCCACGATAAGATAGGAGTTGTAAGACACGCCGTTGGGTAACGGCCATAAGCCCTCAAAGAGTTCTTTGTTGCGGTCATTTACGCCTACATAGTAGATTTTGTCGGTAATTTCAGGCATGGTTCTGTTTATGTATATGTGTTGATAATTATATGGTTAGTCGAGGGATGAAACCTGCTCCTCAGCCTGTTGCTTCATCTGTTCGCCAAACTCCACCGAGATGCTGTTGCTGATGCTCTGGCAGCAGTTGGCAGAGAAGAGTTGTGCGCAATGGATGATGCTGTCCCAGACAGGGGCGGGCAGACCGCGCTCGAGCGCCTCGCGGGTAATGCCGTAGCGCATCAGGCCATAGATGAAGCCGGCATTGAAGTTGTCGCCGGCGCCGATGGTGCTCACCGTATCGGTTTCGATGATGGGATAGCTTTTCTGTATGTCCCCGATGGCTCTCAGCACCACCGGTTTGCGCCCTTGGGTATAGATGAAGTTCTTGCAGTAGAAGGAAATCTCGGCATTGTACACCTTTTCGGGGTCTTCCTTGTTGTACAGCACGCGGAAGTCTTCCTGGCTACCCCTCACGATGTCGGCATACTCCAGGTTCTCAAGCAGGTTGGGTGTGATTTTCATCACGTCGTTCTTGTGCGACGCCCTGAAGTTCACATCGTAGTACAAGATGGCCCCCTTGCGGCGTGCATGTTCGAGGAATCCGAGCACCTGCGGCCGTATGGCGGGGTTCACCGCATAGAAGGAGCCGTACATCACGATGTCGTCTTCGTGAATCTCAGGATAGGAGAAGTCGGGCTTATAGTTGATGTGGTCTTTGTAGAAAAGATATTCGGCCTCGTTCTCGCTGTTCAGGAAAGCGAGTGAGATGGGCGACTTGCTTTCTGGGAACACATTCACGTTGTCGGCATTCACATGGTTGTCTTTCAGAAACTGTATGATCTGTCTTCCCACCCTGTCGTTGCCGGCTTCGCTGAAAAAGGATGCGTTTACCCCCGCTCTGCCTAAAGAGATGATTCCATTGAACACCGACCCACCGGGTACTGCGCCGATGGGTTGTTCGTTTTTGAAAATGATGTCGAGAACGGTCTCGCCAATACCTATTACTTTTCGCATGTGACCTCCTGTTCTTTATGTGTTGCTGCAAATTTCGTTTGCAAAAATAGATAAAAATCTTGAATATCGGCAGCAAAGCAAGAATAATTTGCTATAAGAATTTTTTGTGTTATCTTTGCAGGTTGAAATGGGATACAACACACATACACTGTCCTGCGGACTGCGCATCATCCATTTGCCCTCAGCTTCTCCCGTGGCTGTCTGCGGCTATGGCATCAATGCCGGCTCACGCGATGAGTGCCCCGGTGAGGAGGGTCTGGCTCACTTTTGCGAGCATGTGACCTTTAAGGGCACGCACCGCCGCCGTGCATGGCATGTGCTCAACTGCTTGGAAAGCGTGGGCGGCGACCTCAATGCCTTCACGGGCAAGGAAGACACCGTCTACTATGCCATGCTGCTGCGCGAGCATCTGCCCCGTGCCATCGACCTGCTCACCGATATCGTCTTTCACAGCGAGTATCCTCAGCGTGAGATAGAGAAGGAGGTGGAAGTGATATGTGACGAGATAGAAAGTTACAACGACTCGCCCGCCGAGTTGATATACGACGATTTTGAGAACCTCGTGTTCAAGGGGCACCCCCTTGGGCACCATATCCTGGGTGATGCCGAGCAGCTGCGCACCTATACCACCGACGATGCGCTGCGTTTCACCCGTCGTCACTACTTGCCTCAGAACGCGGTCTTCTTCGTTTCCGGCGGCGAGGATTTCGGCCGCATCGTGCGTCTGCTTGAGAAAGCGCTTTCCGACTTCCCCACAGCACAGCCACTCGTGCCCGACCTTACGGTCAGTCCGCTGCCGCCTCAAGCTGAGGTGCCGCAGAGCCAGGAAATGCACCGTGGCACTCATCAGGCCCATGTGCTCGTAGGCTGCCGTGCCTTCCACATCCATCATCCTTTGCGCATACCCCTCTACTTGCTCAACAACCTGATGGGCGGTCCCGGCATGAACACGCGCCTCAACCTGTCGCTCCGTGAACGCAGGGGTTTGGTGTATACCGTGGAGAGCTCGATGGTGAACTATAGCGATACCGGGCTGTGGTCGGTCTATTTCGGTTGCGACAGCCACGACGTGGGGCGTTGTCAACGCTTGGTGAGGAGTGAACTCGACCGTCTGATGCGCCAACCGCTCACCCCGCGACAGCTGAGCGATGCCAAGAAGCAGTTGAAGGGTCAGATAGGGCTTACCTGCGACAACCGTGAATCGTTTGCCCTCAGTTTCGGAAAGAGTTACCTGCATTATGGGTGGGAGCGCAACGTCGAGGCGCTGTATCGCAGTATCGACGGCGTGACCGCCGCCGACCTTCAGCAGGTGGCGCAAGCGTTGTTCGACAGAGAACACCTCACCACCTTGATTTACCGCTGACGGCTTCGTGCTGTCGTGAGCAGACAGAAAAAGCATTATTATGCAACTTTTTCAACAGAATAAAGCCTACAATCTATTTGGTATGTAAAAAAACCACTAACTTTGCAGCACTATGAAGAAGAAACTCTTATTATTGGCCGTAGTCCTCATGATGGGCATCGGCAATGTGATGGCTGTTCCTGCCCATCCCAAGCAGACAGTGATGACGCAGCCCGACGGCAGCACAGTGACAATCCGGTTGCATGGTGACGAATTTCTGCATTTCACCACTACCGACGACGGTTACACCGTGGTAAAAGACAACAAGGGTTACTATGTGTATGCCCGACAGGAAGGCGGGCAGCTGGTGCCCACGGCACAAGTGGCGCATGATGCCGGCAGCCGTACGGCCGATGAGGAAGTCTTCCTTGCCAATGTGACGAAATTTCTACAGCCAGAGATGACATCCACTTCGGCAGAGATGGCAAAGCGGGCAAGCAACCGCGGCCACGAGGTGCGTACTGCCCGTCAGGCAGCACAGTACGACTACAGCCAATTCCACGGCTTGCTCATCCTGGTTGAGTACAACGACAGGACCTTCTCGAGAGAAGACTATGCCGAGATACTCAACGACATGGTGAATCAGGAGGACTATTCAGGCTACACCTTGGAAAACGGACGCAAGGAAAACTATTACGGCAGTGTGCGCGACTATTACAGAGACAGCTCGAACGGACAGTTCACCCCTGAGTTTGACATCGTGGGGCCTGTGACGGTGGACTACAGCCAGTACGCCCCGCAAGGCACGAGCAATGCACTGAAAATACTCCTTGCGGCACTCGATGCCGTTGACCCCGAGGTGGACTTCAGCCAGTATGACGGCGACGGCGACGGTTACGTAGACCTGATCTACTTCATCATGGCAGGCAACGGCGCCAACTACGGCGGCAATGACACACGCCTGATGTGGCCCCACAGGTCGGTCATCTATAACCCTTATAACTACAACTTGATACAAAAAGACAACGTCTTTCTCTATGACTACGCCTGCTCGGTAGAACTGCAAGGCTTTACGAGCTATCCCCAGAGCGTAAAGATAGACGGCATCGGCACGATATGCCACGAGTTCAGCCATGTGTTAGGGCTTCCCGACTTATACGACTCCAACTATGAGAGAGACGGTCAGAGCCATGACCCCGACGAATGGTCGGTGATGGCCGGTGGCTGCTATCTGAACGACAGCAAGAATCCCACCTCTTATTCGGCCTATGAGAAATATTTCGTGGGCTTTATCGGCGACGACGACATACCGACCATCGATGCCCCGGGCAGTTTCAGTCTGGAGAATGTAGCGACGTCGCATACGGGTTACCGTATCAACACGCCTCAGAACAAAGAATTCTTCATCTTGGAGAACCGGCAGAAGACAGGATGGGATGCCTATCTGCCCGGTCACGGCATGTTGGTGTTCAGGGTGGACCGCACCAACGACGATGTGTGGTGGTGGAACACGGTCAATGCCAAAGCCTCGCACAATTACTATGAGCTGGTGCGGGCAGGAGGTGTCGACAGCCAAAATGCCGCTACCGACCCCTTCCCCGGCCGTGGACAGGTGACCGTGCTCAACAATGTGACCTCGCCTGCCAATCTGCTCTCATGGGCGGGACTGCCCTGCAACTGGGGGCTCAACAACATACACGAGAGCGGGGGCATCATCTCCTTCGATGTGGAAGATGTCAACATGCTGATGGAAATCAAACTGCCGGAGACCATGACCGTGCCCCAGGATGTGCTCACCGCCATTTCTTGCGAACCAGTTCCGAGTTATGCTCCCCATGAGTTGACATGGTCTTCCGACAATCCCGATGTGGTCACCGTGGACGAGACGGGCTGTGTGACCGGTCATTCGGAGGGTACCGCCATTGTGACGGTGGAAGATGTGTCAGGGCTGTCGGCTTCCTGCACCGTCACCGTGTTCAAGGCCACTGTGGCCGACAACATCGCCGCCTTCAAGGCTTTGGATGAGAACGAAGAAGCCGTGCTCAATCTGCATGATGCCCAGGTGGTGTATCTGTATAGCTACGGCGGTGAGGAGAGTGTGTATGTACGCGACGAATCGGGTTGCATTGTCTTCAGCAACACAGGCTTCGGACTGTCGAAGAACGAGGTGCTCAACGGTGCTGTTTACGGTAAGTTTGAAAGCGTGAATAAAATGCCGCGGCTGTTGACGGTAGAAGGCATTACCGGCGAGAAGGGCTTTACCAGGACCGACGGCGAGGAAGCCCAACCCCGCAGGGTGCGTCTGTCGGAGTTGACCGACGATGACCTGTGCGACTTTGTCACGCTCACCGACGTACGTGTCACCACGGTGAAAGAAAACAACAGCAGCTATGCCATGGCAGTGGATGAGGATGCCAGTGCCTTCATCTACAACCTGTTCAAAATAAAAGATTTGTCCATGCCTAAGGGCTATGAGACCAAACTCTTCGATATTACCGGTATCTATGGCACTCGCCTGTTCCAAGTGGGAGACAACAGCTACAGCGACATCTACCCAACAGAGAAGATGAAGGTGGTGGGCGATGCACCTGAACTGGCTGTCACGGCAGTTGAATACGATTCCACAACCGAATCGGTGTATTACACCCTCGACGGTTGTCGTGTGAAGGCACCCACCTATCCCGGCATTTATCTTGTGAAGCACGGAGAGCGCATGGTGAAAGTGGTGAAGAGATAGACCTGCAGAAGTCAGGCGATAAAACAATAAAAGGTGGGCACAGCATGTCCACCTTTTATTGTTAGTAGTCGGAGAGATGTCTTACTTCACCATGACCTTCTGGCCATTGACAATGTAAAGACCTCTCAGACCGTTGAGGTTCTTGGTCTGGCTGCGCACCAAGCGACCGTCGAGGGTGTAGATGTCGACGGGCTGTCCGTCGGCAGCAATCTCGCTGATTTCGGTCGTGATGGTGATAATGGCGGTGGCAGGCAGCGACTCGGTGCCGTCGGTATAGACAGCGGTCACATCAAACTCCATGTTGTCGCCGTCGGTCAGTTGGTCGGCAGGCACGAAGTAGGTCGTCACCTCACCCTCTACGTTGGCGATTAACTCACCTTGGAAGTAGATGTTGAACGATGCCAGAGAAGCACCCTCGCCCTGGTAGTTGATTTCGTCGAGCATCATACCCCAGATGTCGTTCGAGGTGTGACGGATGGCGAAGAACTTTGCACCCTCGGGCAGGTCGACGGTCACCTCTGTCCACACATCGGAAGAGCAGGAGAGGGCAGAAACCAGTTCGAAGCTCTCAATCTGGTTGTCGGTGGTCG
Organism: uncultured Prevotella sp.; assembly: GCA_905235975.1. Classification (GTDB taxonomy): domain Bacteria; phylum Bacteroidota; class Bacteroidia; order Bacteroidales; family Bacteroidaceae; genus Prevotella. Next base: position 5,579 of record CAJONT010000255.1, on the reverse strand, counting down.
AAGCGAGCACCTCGAAGGTCTCAGGACCGTATGCCGTGATAAACTCTCTCACATAGAACGAGATGGTCTGTGCCATACCGCTCAGGCGCGGCGAGATGAGCCAGTGGTCGGTATCGGGGAGGTTGCCTTTGGGCTCGGAGGGGCAGCCGGAGATGAGGTACTGTGTGCCAGAATATGCACCATAGTATTCCGACAAATCCTGCGAGAGGGTGGGAGAACTCGGGTTCATGACGAACCAAGCCATAGGATTGCCGAAGTTGGGCACTGTCGTATTGCCGGGGAACGGATAGGTCTTTTTGCTGTTGCCGTCGTAGACGGTCCAGTCGCCGAAATGTCCGAAAGGCTCATCGGCGGTGACACCGCCGGCACTGAACTCGGGGAACACATCGGTGTCTTCGAAGCTCTCCACGATGTCAGAACCGGATCCGGAAGGAAGCGTCCAGTTGAGTTCCACGCCGTCGGTCACTTCCAATGCGGTCAGGTTCAAAGGTGCGCCCACAGAAGGAGCCACGATGTTGATAACGCTTTCGGCGAGGTTGTCTTCGGGCATCATCTCGCTGTCGAAGGTCACCTCGGCGGTGATGTTCACCTCTCCGAGCTGGTCGAAGACGGAGGTGGCAAACTCAGTCTCGACGGTGTGCAGGGCGAACATGGGCAGCGGCTCCTCGAAGGTTTCGCTCTTCAGCACCTCGTCGCCGGCCTTGACGGTCAAGGTATAGTTGGCCACGTCATACTCACCCTTGTTCTCGATGGTGGTCGTGATGAGGGTGTGCTTGCCGGCCATCACCTTCGACGCATTCTCCATTTCGAGGGCGAGGTTGTAGTCGTAGAGGTCTACCACGCGGATGTCGTCGAGCAGGTAGTTGCTGCCAAGGTCGATGAGGTAGCCTTCCTCGTCGAAGGTGGCATGGCTGGTGTACTGAGCCACAAAGGCAAACTGTGCATACTTGCCATCCTTGATGGCGTTGAGGGGCACCTTGACGGTCTGGTATTCATTGGTAATCTGTACGGGAGTGAGCAGTGACAGTTCGCCGCCGCCTGTGCTTCCGTAGATATAGATTGTGCCGATGTTGTCGCTCTTGACATTGAAGGTGAGGGTCGGGTTGGTGACGTCCTTGATGTTGAGCTTGCCCGACTCGAGGTATATGATACCGCCATTTTCAGGCAGATCGGTCGCCACCAGGCGGAGCGAGAAGTTGTCGCCGTCGGAAGAATCGTCGGAAACCATCAGGCCGCCGTTGGTGAGCCAATAGTATTGTGTCCGCCTGTCGGTGAAGCTCTCCCTGATGGGTATTTCGTACGACTGGCCGATAATCCAGCTTGTATAGGTGTCTTTGGCTGTGCCGGTAGTGTTGGAGGGCACTACAGAGAAGTATTTGAGTTCCTGGTCGCCGGAATTGTAGTCGAATTCAACCTCAGCGGTGTTCTCACCGGTCACGGTAGTGAGTTCATTCTCATGATTCAGCACGAGTGTGCCCAAGATGGTGGGACGCCAGAAGTTGCTCCATAATTTATAGGTCACCTCAGCAGGATTCACATATCCGCCGTTGTGTCCCACAAAGCCTACAGGTTGCCAGGTGAACTTCAGTCCATTGTCAGTCTCAGCCACGGTGGGAATGCCGCTCACTTCAGCAGGCACATCGAGTCCGACGTAGGTTCTTACCTTGTCGGTCTTCTGTCCGTCGCCCGACTCGTTGGCCACGACAGCCTCATAATAGCGCAGTGCGGGAACAGGCAGCACGTCGTCGACGGAGACCTGTGCGCCGGGAGCCACATCGGATATGCGCTCAATGACGGCACCGTCGCGGTAGACGGACACGGTCAGGTTGCCGGTGAGCTCATCGCCCAGGATGTTCTTGGTGGGAGCTGTCACGCGGATGGCAGCAGAGAGGGCACCCTCGGGAGCCACTGCCACCTCAATTTCAGGAGCAGCGGGGGCTGTCCACTCCGGTCCATTGGTCACGCTCATGGAGTGGAGGATGATGTAGTACATATTGGGGTCGGAGATGGCATGAATGGCGATATAGTATTCACCTTCTTCCTCTACCGTGAAGTTGGCCTCATAGTCTTCGGCTGCCGTGTAAGGCAGGACGGTGGCAGGAATCAGCACCTTGGTCATCGACTCGGGTGTCATCTCCTTGCCCATCACCACCTCGAAGCGCTCGGGGAAATCTACGGAGCGTGCATTGGCATTCACCTTTACGGTATAGCATTTGTTTTCCACCAAGTGTACGGGCAGCGTGACGAGATAGTCGTCGCCACTGTTGTTGCCATCATAGTGGTAGAGCATGGCCTGGAAGTCGGCATCGTAGCCCCATGTAGAGCCGTCTTCGTTGTTGTCGATGACGGAGAACAGGTCGAACGTCTTGCCGTTGGAGAAGTCGGCGGTGAAAGGTATTTCGACAGTGGCCTTGGCCAGCACGTCAATCGCCTCGCTCTCCACACCTTTGTCGTTGCCGTTCACATCGTAGGGGAGTACGGTATAAGAGAACCACCCCACGTTGGGTTGCACGTCGACAACGGTCTGTTCGGAGCCCGGTTCCACCTCGGTGAGTGTAGCGGCCACCACACCGTTGCGCAGCACCTCGATCTTGGAAATATTGCCCACTATCTCATCGCCTGAGCACATCTTGGTGGGTGCAGTGAAGTGGATGACAGCCTCTAATTTGTTGGGTGTCTGCTCCACCGTGAAGTTGCTCACTGCCTCGGGGGCTGTCAACGATTCAACGGTGAAGTTCTGTAACTTCAGCATGAACTGGTCGGGTGCTGAGGTGCAGTGAATGCCGATGTGATAATAGCCGGTCTCATCCACCATGAAGGTGCTGTTCTCATAGGGCTCGAAGTCTGTGTTCGAGACCTCGGTGGTGGGCAGCACCTGGATACCTGCTGCAAGTGCGTCGGCCACGGCATCGGTGGATGCTCTCACCTCGAAGAGTTCGGGATAGGCGGCGCTTTGGCAGCTTGCCTCAACGGCAAAATGATACACCCTGTCTTTCTCCAACTTGATGGCAGGCGATACCAGCCAGTCGTCGCCGTATTCAGAGCTGCTGTAGCTGTAGGTGGCGATATCCGAGTTGGAGAGGTACCATGTCTTACCGTCCTGATTGGCATCAATCACACCAAACTCGTTGAATGTGTCCAGTGTGTTCAGTGGATTGGTGTAAGGCAGAAACTCGATGTTGTCGGCCGTGATGGCGCGCAGGGGATCTGTCCAAACAGATTGGTAGTCGCCGGAGCCGGAGAAAGAGCTGTCGTCGTCCCAGAACAGACCGATGTAGAGGTTCTCGTTGGAACCTACCAGGCGGATGGTGCCGCTTTCATCGATTTGGAAGGTGATTTCGTCTTTGTTAACCTTGTTCCAATATGTGGAGGTGCTCATGTCCAGGTTGCCCCAATACAAGCTTACCGAAGTGTTGTATTCTTCATAATACTCCACGGTCTGTCCTACGGGAATGGTGATGGTATTGCCCACTTTGCTTCCCTTTACCCATGTGCCGGGAATGAAAGACGAGATGATGTCTTTCACGTAGATGGTGCCGTCTTCGGTTTCCACCGTCTCTACGGTACCGCTCTGGGCTGCATAGTACACATCTCCCTGATAGGAGTAATAGCAGAAGCCGACTCGCTTGTATGTTTTGTGTTCGCCCTCTTCAGGTTCCCTGATGATGCCGTATTCGTCGACGCTTGTCGCACGGTGTGAGGACTGCGGTGTCATTGTGGTGGCAGAAAGCACGCGGTTTGCCCTGAACGTGGTGCGGGACATGGCATAGGGCATGGCGGGTGCCTTCGCTGTCTGTTGTCCGTTAGAAACCACGTCTTCGTTCACCGTTTTGGTGGAGGGAGACACTGCATCCGTCCACGAGGCAGTACGGTCGCGGAGCGGTGTGCCCTTCACTGCGCTGGCAGCTTTCTCGTGGTCTGCCATCACTTTCCGCAACTGCTCTGTGGTCAACTTCTTTTGCGCCTCATATTGAGTGGCATCAGAAGCAGCCTTCTTTTTCGCAAAGGTCTGTGCCTGAGCGGGTATTGTGAACAGCAAAGCTGTCGCCAATACCAAAAAAGATGTAAGCCTTTTTGTCATAATTTTTGTGTGTTTTTGTAAATAGTGATAATGTGTGAAGACAGCAATCTGTCTTCAAAATGTTTGCAAATTTAGCAACTTATCGTGATAAAAAGAAAAAAGAAAGAGACAAAAATGTATGTATTTAACGCTATTAGTGGTTAAAATAGCGTTTTATCTCTTTGTTGCCTCTAATGCAGACGGCTGAAAGGATGAAGGTGCCCAAGAGGGAAAGGATGCAGAAAGCCGGGTAATTGGGGTAGGCAAACAGCATGATTTCGTCCATGACGGGGCATTCGATGAAATAGAAGATAAAACTGTTGAAGCCGATGTAATACAACCACCTGTTGTGTATGTTCACCAACCGGATGGCATAGATGCTGCATGCCACGAAGCACAGGTGAAAGACTATCGTGTTCATGTGTATGCCCAACAGGGCAAGCATCATCGCCCCGCTCACCGCGCACACCGCAAGAGGCGGCAGTTTGGCAAATGCGTCATACCGATAGGCCACGAGAGCCCCGATGGGGAAACACAGCAGGTTGTTGTACCACCATTGCCCCATGCCCGCTTGCTTCATCATCATCAGGCCCGCCACACACACGGCGAACAAGATGGCAATGCGGAGCGCATTGCCTATGCGGCATCTGAACAGCGCAAGGGTGAAGACATAGAGCAGGAGGATGACCTTGAAGAACCAGTTTTCCACATCCGGGTGGATGGACAGGGTGAAGATTTCGCGGAAGATATGGGTAGAGAGCGCCTGTCTGTCAAAAATCAGCAGGACAATGATTTCCACTATCCAGTAAATGAGGAAAGGCTCAAACAAGCGCTGCACCTTGGAGAGGAGGTAACGGCTGTCGATGTGTTGTCTGCGGCTCAGTGTATAGCACAGGCCGTAGCCTGAGAGGAAGAGGAATATGCCCACTCCCATGCCGCCCCACAGGTCAATGTGCAGATATTCCAGCCAGTGTGGGAACACATACTGGGGGTTGTCTGCAGGGTAGCCGTTATAGGTGTGACCTATAATAATCATGAGCATGGCGATACCGCGCAAACTGTATGTATCCTCAATCTGCAGGAATGTCTTTCTCTCTTTCATGCTATACATTGCTTTCAGACTGCAATGTTACAAATTTGTTTTGATTATACAAAATGTGCAATGCAAAATCTATGAAACCAACGTAAGCATCAGTAAATGCCAAGGATGTCCACTACAGGAAAGTCTTGCAAATTCGTCAGTTTCGACTGACGAATTTGCTTCAATCATGTTCCATGCTTCATAGAAGATACATATATTTTTGAGATTTGTCTCGCTGCCCCCCCTTAACCCAGGCAGTTCTTGCCTTAACCGTTCACTAATCATATCAGCGAGGGTGTCCTACAGTTGTTTCAGGCTCTTGCTGATGAGATTCGACTCTTCCGGGAGTCACCTGCCTCAATATAAGAATCCAAGCATCCAAAGTGGCAATTTTGCCCCATCAGGCATGTCCCAGTCGTCGGCAAAGATGTAGGAATT
>CAJONT010000254.1 GCA_905235975.1 uncultured Prevotella sp. | reverse complement strand
GCGATGTCCCGCTCTTCTCCGCTTGAAATTGCTTCAGTTCGCTCACGACTTTCCCAAAATGACTGAAGTCGGCCGACTGGGTGTCTTGATACAACCGGTTGAATGCTGAGGAGATAAAGACGGCATCTTCGGTTGTCACCGTGGATGGAAGTTTCTCCGACGGCGAGGCCCAGAGGGTCTTCCCCTCGTGGGTGTGCGGAAACAGTTTCAGGAGGGTGCCCGAACGCAGGTTCATCACCAACATCAGTTTGTCGTCTGCCTCCAATGCCTGTTTGCGAAGGGCATCATGCCGACCGTTGTAATATTCCTGCACATACGAGCCGATACGGTATCCGTCTTCGGTGTCACTGAAGAAGGTGTTCACAGTGGCATACTTATCGATGTGAAGGTGTTGCCGCAGGGCGCTCCCTTTCACCTTTACGATGGGGGCGCCTGCCCATTCGTCGCCCCAGAAAATGAAGCCTGCCAGCACCTGCTCGGCTGTGTACTCCTCGTAATGTGCCTTGCCGTACAACTTCTTGGTGAAGTCGATGGCGAAGGTCTGAAGGGGACAGATGCGGTCGTTGTATAGGATGTGCAACTGCCCGAAAGCTTCCGCCGTCTCTGCGGGCAGCGTGGGAAGCGCTTGCAGCTGCGTGCTGCTGCCTATAAGCATGAGTACTGCCATGACGCCTTGCTTGAGCCAGTGACTGCGAAGCAGCTGCCTGAAGGTGCCTTTCGGGTCTATCAGCATCCAGATGAGGGAGAGGAACAGCAGGGCATATCCCGTATAGGTCACCGCGATGCCCCACGGGTCGTTGTTCACGGAAAGGAGACTTCCGCTCAGGTCGTCGTCATAGCTGTTCTGGTACAGACGATAGCCGCGATAGGAGAATATATGATTCATCGACACGACTCCTTTTGTCTCCCTGCCGTCAACGGTAACCGTGACGTGGGAGATATAGTCGGCCACGGCTTCTGTGCCGTCGTGGAAGACGATGTCGAACTTGTCGAGCCTTATCTGGAAGGGGAGGGTTTGGGCTTTCATGGCCGTCTCCGTCACCGAGATGTAATATTGATTGGTGGCTTCACCTTGACGCAGGTGTATCACGCCCTGTATAGAAAAGAGGTGGGTGAGGAGGGCGCCTGCCAAGATGAGCACAAGCGATCCGTGTAACAGCCATGCAAACCAGCGACGCACGCGCTTCTGCACAATCCATGCGATGCCGAATGCGGCGAGCATCGCCCAAAGCACCGAAAACCACCATGCTCCGTAGAGATGGGCGAGGGCATAGCTGCGGCCTTCGCTTTGTTCGAAAAATGTTGCCGCCCCAAGTACAATGAGGACGGCAACATATAGGATGATGACTGTCTTTTTAATCATTTAGATTGATTCGATGAATTTCACTACGGCATCACGGTCGGCTTTCGGCAGGTTGTAGAACCGCACCGCGCTGTCGTAGGCGTCCGACTGCTTGCTGTAGCCGTGCCACATGATGGCTTCCACCACGGTGCGAGCGCGGCAGTCGTGCAAGCGGTCGTCGGCTCCCGTGAGCTGTCGGGAGAGACCGCGTCCCCACAGTGGCGTCGTCCGGCACCAGCCTGTACGGATGTCGTTCACCATGAACAGACGGTGTTGCACCATATCGGTGTAGGGCCATATCGTCTGGTTGGGGAATTTGGGCAGCAGCTTTGTGTAGTCGCCGTCTTTCGCCAGACCGTTGGCATCGGCGTATGCCTTGATGCTGGCATCCACCCACATATTGTCATTGCCCGTCTTCCACGAGGGACGGTGGCATTGTGCGCAGCCCATCTGCGTGAAGAGCGTCTTGCCTCGTTTCACGGCGGCATCGTTCAGGTTGCGGGCGGCGGGTACTGCCAGGCCTCTGTGCCATACCATAAACTGGTAATACTGCTTGTCGGTCATTTCTTCCTCACCGTTGTAGGGCGCTCCTTTGAACAGGAACTGGTCGAAGGTCTCCTTCTTGGCGACGGATGTCAGACTCAGCAGTTCATTCACGCGCTGTGAAATGCCCTCTTCGGTGCCGTCGGCATAGAAGGGATACAGTATGCTGGTGGCTGATGCGCCGTTTTCCTTGATGTAGCGTATCACCTCTGCATCTTCGCTCTGTGCCTTCGCCCAGGCGTTGGTCGTGTAGAGCCAGTGGCGGTCGGAGCGTGTCACATTGGTGATGTTCCAAATGGCATTTGCACCTGCGCCGTCTTGCAGCGAACCGCGTGTCATGGCATAGGTGAAGCGTTTCACCGGACCGTGAGTGCCGCGGAACGTGCCGAGGTCGTTGTAGGGGGCGCTGTAGTAGGCACTGGCCTTGAAGTCGTTGGCGGCCTTGTCCCACATGGCGGGGTTGAGCTCCACATACGGCGACTCTGCCCGCCACTGCTCACGGATGTCTTCGTCGGTGAGGGCATCGAGCAGTCCGGTACCGTAGATGCCGATGGTCGACTCCAAGCGCACCTCATAGTTGTCGGGCTTGGGACTGGTATGGAAGGCCGACTGCGGAATGCGCACCTCGGGATAGATGAGCGAATAGCTTTCGCCGTCGGGGAAGGTCATGGAGAGCCCGCTCTCCATCTCCGTCACCGTGCGCCAGTCGATGCGTATCTGGTTCTCGTCGATGGGAGCCTTGAAGGGCGTCATGGCTTGTGTCTGCGGCATGCCCGTCACCTCGGAGATGTATGCGTTGTTGTCGGGGTGGTAAATCACGAGCAGATAACCGTTGCCTATCGTGTTGGCGCGGTACTCCGTCTGCCGTTTGCCGTGACCGTAGGAGGGATGGCAGTGGATGCAGCCGTTGCGCACCCAGGCGGGACCGAGTCCCTTGCGCGGCGCTTGCTCGAAGGTGTAGAGCTTCTCAAAGAAACCCTCTCCCACATTGAAGTCTTCTTCCATGCCTTCCACACTTTCCATGGCGGGGGCGGGAGCCGAATAACTGGCTTTCTCCGTGGTGCCCAACTTGCCGCCGGGATACCACTCCTCAGCACTGAATACGTCATTGGCCTTGCCAAACACTTCTTCCGCAGGCACCAACGTGCCGAGGTCGGTCGCATCTTCGTCGTCGGAACAGGCCGTGGCGAAGGGAATGGTCAGAAAGGTCAAAAACGTAATTTTCAATATGTGCTTTGTTTTGTTTTTCATTTTCTTAGACGTTTGTATGTGTTGTTAGTTTAATCCCAGTCTTCGTCGTCTTCAAAAGCCTTGTTCCATATCGTGCTGCAATATTTCACGAAGGGTGAGGGGATGTTGCCGATACGGGTGATGGCATTGTTGATGGCATCTGTTACGTCGCTGTTGAGGGCGGTGTTGCCGGTGTTCTTGAAGAAGTTGCTGAAACTGACCGTGGCGGCACTGCCGTTGGTGGAACCGTACCAGATGTTGCGGATGGAACGGATGTTGTCTTGGAAATCGGTGATGGAGTTGTAGCTATAAGGCGACTCTACGTATGAGATGTCGCCGGCGCTGAAGGGATTGGCTATCTTGGCTGTGCCTACCTCATTGGCGATGCCCACGCACGATCCTTCATCGTCGGAGAGCACCTGGGCGATGGCATCTTTCAATGTGGGGAAGGTGCTCAGGCTGTTCTCACCGGCTCCGATGAGGTTGGAGCGGTAGGAGAGTCCCGCGCCTGTCTGGTAGTCAAGACCGGCGGCCTTCACCACGGCAAGTCGGCTGGCATTGGCGGTTGTCTCGCCTTCCCATGCCACTTGCAACTGGTAGCAGCGTTGCTTGAGCAGGGTGCAGATGGTCTGTGCATAGCTTAGTTCCTGGGCACCGGTGATGCGCTCAAAGTGCTTGTAGGTGTCTGTAGCCTGAAATTCGGACACCTTGCGGGGCTGCCCGTTGCGGAAGAGGATGAACTCTAAGGCGTGGAAGCCGAGAATGGTGGCATCTTCCAGCATCTCCTCGCTCATGCCTCTGTTGAAGTAGCTCAACAACAGGGTGCGGTTCAGTGGCCATGAGTCGATGGTGGGGTCTACGTCGAAGTCGCTTGCGGCGCCCATAAGGAAGGCTTCCGAGCGCTCCCAGTGCTCACGAGCGGCCTTGAAATCTTGACAGGCCTTGTCTATCTGCGACTGAGTGATTGTGTTCGCTGTGAGCCCGTTCAGGGTCTTCTCCAAGTTCTCCACGTCGTCGGCCAAATCTGTATAGGTGGGCACAATTACATTGTCCACCAGCTGGGTAAGTACATTCCGCAGGTATTCTTCCTGCTCTTTACTGAGATTGGTGTTTGCTATGGTCCTGTTGGCCGACTCCAACTGCGTCACCAATTTGGTGCAGGCATCAATGGCGCTTTGACCATAACTCCTGTCGGTGTACTGGTCGTCGTTGTTGTCGTTGTCATCATCACTGCTGCAGGCACTGAATCCCATCGTCATCATGCCTGCTACTGCAAACATCCATGCTAATTTAAAAATCTTTCTCATTGTTCAAATTTAATTAGGTTTGAATATCTTCGCTCAATAATCTTTCCATGAATCATCTTTTCCCAATCCCCATCCACAATCACCCCACAATAGTAATCATCTCTCCCTCTAAGATTAGAGTGGGTCAGGGGGCATTGAAAAGAACTATCTAAAGAATCCCTCGTAAGCGATGCCGATGTTGATAGACGGCTCGTCATTGTAAATCGCTTTGAGAAAACGGTTCGAATACTCTGCCTTGATGGTAATCTGG
>CAJONT010000253.1 GCA_905235975.1 uncultured Prevotella sp. | reverse complement strand
GAGCACTACAGCTGCTACGTCTTGGAGAGCATGACCGGTGTGCCTGCTCCCACTGTCGATGAGATTCTCACCAGCAACCTGCCTGTAGTGGAAGAGACAATCGACGTGCCTGCCGACTACGACGAGGGCCATACCAAGGTACAGGGATGGGTGAACCATATCGTCGACCTCGACGAGTATGCCGGCAAATCTGTGTACCTGGCTTTCCGCCACCACGACTGTGAAGGTCAGTATGTGCTCCGTCTCGACGATGTGTTCCTCTACACCAATGAAATGTACCAAGAACTGGGCATCAGCACAGTATCGCACAGCCGCAACGTGGCAGGAGAGGAATACTACAATATCGACGGTGTGCGTCTCGCCACTCCCACCAAGGGCGTGAACATCGTGCGTACCACGATGAAAGACGGCACGGTGAAGACGCAGAAGGTTATCATGAAATAAATCGGGAATATGAAGAAATTCATGTTTTCAGCCATCGCATTGCTCGCTGTCTGTACAGCGGGCAATGCGCAGGTTTCAGGACTCAACATCGGCTATTGCAATGGCGAGGTGTCTACCTCCATACACAAGGAGTTTTGCTCCTCGGAGAAAGATGTATGGGTGGAGGCTGCCATCTGGCTGCCCGCCAGCGATGTCAATGTGAATGCCGGCAATGAGTTGAGAGCCATACGAGCCGGCCTGGCACAGAGGATAGGCATCGACACCATGTGTGTGTGGGTGCGCGAGACGCTCGACGGACAGAACCTGGCAGAGGGCGGCATACCCAAAGGCAGTGTGGTAAAGGGATGGAATGAGATACAACTGGACAACCCCCTGCCGCTCGACGGAAGCAATAGCGGCGGCCTGTACATAGGCTATGCCTACCATCAGGCATCCGTCAATCAAGGATTGTCTGCCTTCCTCACACCCACTCCCAATGCCCTTTTCCTGAAACTTCCCGGTGGAGAGTGGACAGACCGCTCCAACGAGGGACTGCTCTGTGTGGAGGGCCTCGTCTACGGCGACAACCTGCCTAAGCTGAACCTCAGGCTCGCTTCGGTGGATACCCCCGACTACTATATCATAGACAAGGGTGTGATGAACCTTACGGGCTATGTGAAGAACCTCGGTGTGCAGACGGTGACAGGATTTGATGTGGAAGCCCGCATAGAGGGCACCGATGAGGTGTATACGGCACACATCGACAGTACGCTTGCTTTTCAAGACTATAAAAGCTTCACTTTTGAGATTGCACCTGCCATCCAAAACACGGGTGAGGGCAAGGTGACCGTCACCATTGTCCGCCTCAATGAGGGTGATGACCTCAACATGGACGACAACGTGGCCAGTGATGTGTTCGAAATTGTGCAGCACGACTATACCCGTGTGGTGTTGTTGGAGGAGTTTACCACCGAGCAGTGTCCCAACTGTCCGCGTGTGGCTGCCTATGTGCACGATATGCTGGAAAAAGACATGTACAAGGATGTCGTGGCGGCTCTGTGCCATCACTCTGCCTATTACACCGACTGGCTCACCGTACCGAGCGACAGCAAGTATCTGTGGTACTTCAATGAAGGCGGCGCTACCTACGCTCCTGCCATCATGACCGACCGTTGGACGATGGAGGGTGGCTCCACGCCGGTGTTCAATCCCATCTCACAAAGCGACTTGGAGTCGGCCGTTAACCGCAGGTTGGCGAAACCGGCTTTCGTCTCGCTCCACATAAAGGCAGAGATGGACACTGAGGCCAACCAGGTGCACGTCGTTGTCGACGGCAGCCGTTCAAAGGACGATTTCTGTGTGAATCCGGCTCGTATCACCGTTTATCTGGTGGAGAACGACATTGCCGCACACAGTCAGGCGGGTGCCTCCGGCTCTTTTGTGCATCAGCATGTGGTGCGCAAGGTGAACAGCGACTGGGGCGAAGTGATAGATTGGAACGGTGATGACTATAATTACGAATGCACTTTCGACCTGAGAAACGATTTCGTGACGGAAAACCTGCAGGTTATCGCCATGATATTCGACTACGACAGCAACGATGCTACAAAGAACGAGGTGGCCAATGCGGCTACCATCTATTACAAGGATTTCAACGGGACATCGGGCATCGCCACTATGGCAGCCGACAGCGCTGTTCCGACCGTCTACGATCTTCAGGGGCGTCGCATGCAAGGCCAATCGCTTAGGCCGGGTCTTTACATCATCAACGGACAGAAACAGGTGGTGAGGTAAAACCTCCGAAAATACGCAAATGTTTTATTACGGGCACAGAGAAAACCATTCTTCTCTGTGCCCCATGCTATTTAGGCCAATCAGTGATGCTGGCGCCATGCTTCCTCTACTTCAGAGATGTCAATGCCCAACAGGCGCATGTGGCGGAACATCTCCGGCAGTTTCTCCTTCATGAACAACTTCTTGCGTTTCTTCAGGACTTTTTCCTTTGCACCCTTGGTGACGAAGTAACCTAAGCCGCGTTTGTTGTAGATGATTTCCTCGCGCGCAAGTTGCTCGTAAGCCTTCACTGCCGTATTGGTGTTTACTTCGAGCAGTACGGCATATTCACGTACACTGGGCACACGGTCGTCGGCTTTATATTTACCAGATAGTATCTCGTCGCAAAGTCGGTCGGCCATCTGGATGTAGATGGGTTTATCGTTTGTGAAACTCATAATTAGTCCATTTGTTAGTAATCAACTGAAATCCCTTGAATATATGGTATGAAGCCCAGTAATTGAACGAGATGAGGACGATGAATGCCACATCAAGCACATATACCAGCGGATGGGCAAAAACAGACACTTCCGTTTCGTCGGCTTTGTAGATAAAGCGGCCGGCAATTACAAGAATCACACACAGTGTCACAATGTTTACGACAAATGCTTGCTTGCGCAGAAGTGTGCCGGTGAGAATAAAAAGCGAGTGAATGAAGAGCAGCATCAGCACCATAAAGATGACCGTTTGCCACTCGCCGTGTTGAAAGTCCCAAGGTCGTAGGGCTCTCATTATGGCGGGAATTCCTGAAGCCCACACATCGCCGAAAGCCACCGCACGGATCATCATTCTCAGTGTATCGCCAATGGCAACCGACAGGCATATACCGACAGGCCACACAATTGTCACATAAAGCAGTGCAGAGCAGAATTTCTCCATGTTAGAGGCTGGTAACATAAGGAAAGACTCGCGATTCGAATTCTTTTCCATGTTGTAGAAGATGTCGCTCATGCCCAACAGGAAAATGAGGAAAATTGGGCCCGTGAGGTAAAGAGCATTCTTGAACAGAAGGGCATTTGTATTTTGTATGACATTGCCCATGCACTGCCAATAAATAAATTCAATGAGAAAAACGAAGATGCCAATGCCTATAATCCGAATGAGCAACGTGCGGAAGTTGACGCTCAGATACCAGTGCAGCGTCTTTCCAAACCGATGTATATTGAAACTATCCATGCCAATTTTTATAAATTCATGAATTTACCTATTACCTGCTGACGGCAGAAGAGCCTGAACGACAGCCAAAAATTGAAAGCAATCAAGAGAATGTAAGCAGCCCCCTTCAAAAGAGAAGGTGAAGTGTGTACTTGTATGTAACGTGTGGGCAAGAAAGTCACCAAGACGATGAAACCGACAGTCAGCACGAGCGCAGTCAATATCCAGTTGTACTTATGTGAGCGGAAGAACGTGGCTCCTACGACAAAGACAGAGTGCAACCACACGACATCAAGAATCAGAAGATAAGAGGGTGTTTCATCAAACATCCAAGACAGATGGTGGGTATAGTTCATCAAATACTGTATCACCCACATTGTGCCTTCGTGTCGCAATAGCGTATTCAACAAGAACTGTACTGCATCGGCCACTACAAATGACAGGATGTAGCATGGCAGCGCCAGGATCCAGATGCTGTAGCGCATCAGGTATTTCTCTATGTTCGAGGCTGGCAGCATCATATACCGCTGGTCGTCGTGTTTGTCTTTCATGGTTGCGAACATAAATGAACCACCTAATATAAAGATGGCAAATGCATTAGCCATCACCGTCGCTGCACAGGGAAAATAGGAGATCTTCCCATCCTCATAATGTACAACCATGCAGGTGAAGAATAGGAATAGCAGGGTAAACGTCGCCATATAGGTCAGTGTTGTCTTGACAAACCACCGCTTCTCCCTCGTCCATGTCCATTGCCACAGACTCTTGAATCTTTGTATGTTGAATTGTATCATGATAAAGCCTCCATAATTTAGATTTTTCCCTGCGTGACCGCATTGAAGAGCAACTCAAGGTTTATCTGCGTTTCTGCGCTACCGGCTTTGCGAGGGGCAATCACAGCGTTGCCTTGCAGCGACGGCTCGGCATAAAGCGCATCGTCCGTCTCGCCGGGTGTACGATAGTCAAACACATACTTGTCCGTAATCTCTGCCACACTCGCATTGAGCAACAGCTTCTGCTGAGAGAGAATCAGGATGTGGTCGAGCAGGAACTCCACGTCGTGCACCTGATGGGTGGAGATAATCAGCGTGCGGTCGTCGCTCATGTTCTCTGCCACCACCTTGCGGAACTGACTCTTCGAGGGTATGTCCAGTCCGTTGGTCGGTTCGTCCATCAACAGCACCTTGGTATTGGTGGCGAGGGCAAAGGCAATGAATGCCTTCTTCTTCTGTCCCATTGACAGCGCATTGAACTTAAGGTCGGCAGTGAGTTCAAATTCCTTCAGGCACCTCTCAAGCACATCGGCATTGAACCGCGGGTAGAAGGGGCGGTTGATTTTCACATACTCATTGAGTGAGATGGCAGGAAGGTCGAAATCCTCCGGCACAATGAATATCTCACGCAGTGTCTCCGGTTTCCGAAGCCGTGTCTCAATGCCGTCGACAGTCACCTTCCCTTTTTTCGGACGGAGCAGTCCGCTAATCAAATACAGAAGGGTGCTCTTACCCGTTCCGTTCTTTCCTAACAGGCCATAGATCTTGTTTTCAGTCAGGCTGATGCTGAAGTCAGTAAATACAGGCTGCTTAGCGCCTATATACTTGTAACTGATGTCTTTAATATCTATCATAATTTCTATCTTTTAAGTTACTTTTGACAGGTGAATTAGTGTACTACTATAATAGTACACTGCAAATGTAGTGCTTTT
>CAJONT010000252.1 GCA_905235975.1 uncultured Prevotella sp. | reverse complement strand
TGGCATGCGAGAATCTATACCGCGACAATCCCACCGTACAGGGATTCTTCCCCTGGGGCGCCAACTGAGACACCACGCTGCAGTGGTTTGTAGACTCCGGCAGCAAGACCTATGAAGAAGTGGCGATCAACAGCACGTCGTGGGGCAACTACTCCGACGACCCCTTCTCGCCGAATGCGCGCGGCAACTACACGGGAGCCTACGAGGATGCGAAAGCCAACAACATATACGACATGGCAGGCAACAACTGGGAATGGACGCAGGAGCGGTATGGCACCTCCAACTATGTGATGCGCAGCGGCGGCTACAATCTTATGGGCGGTTCCTGTTCCGGCAGCCGCTATCCCGCCGCCATCCGCGATCCGCTTCCCGGCAACAACCACCATCCCAACGTATGTTTCCGCGTAGCGCTCTATCTCATTATAAGTTTCGAATCTTCGGGTATTAAGGATATCACAATTTAAAAAACTGAATTAGATTAAATTGGATTAGATTAGGTTAATTAGATTAGATTAAATTGGATTAGAATTCGTTAATGGTTTTGACTTCACCCTCAAGAAATTGTGGTAATTTCTTGAGGGTGTGCTTTTTATATCAGGAAACACCACCATTCTTCTTCTGCGGCTCCATGTGGATGTTTACATAGGTGTTGGGGCCGAAATGTGATTTGAGGCGCTGCTCTATTTCCGTCACCAATGAGTGGGCATCGAAGAGCGTCATGGTGCCGTCCATCCTCACATGGATTTCGATGGCAATGCCGTTTCCGATGCGGCGTGTGCGCAGGTTGTGCGGTTCGGCGACGGCAGGATAACTCTGCACGATTTCCATTATTTCCTGTTCAGTGTCGTCGGGGAGAGAACCGTCGGTAAGTTCCATCAGTCCGTCGCGCAACAGTTTGTATGCGATGTGCATCAGCAGGCCCGCCACCACGAGCGAAGCGAGCGGGTCGAGAATGGTCCACTTACCCCCTAAGAGGATAGCGCCACCGATGCCCACCACCGTGCCGATGGAAGAGAACGCATCGCTGCGGTGATGCCACGCATTGGCCACCAAAGCCTGCGAGTGGCAAGCCTTGCCCTGCATAGCGGTGTAGTGGTAAAGGGCTTCTTTCACGACGATGGAAATAAGGGCAGCCCAGAGTGCGAGCATTCCGGGAGCCTCTATCTGCACACCGTTCAACCAGTGGACGATTTTCAGCGCTCCGCTCACGACAATGCCTATGGCGACGATGGCGAGTGCCATTCCTATGAAGAAAGTGGCTACGGTTTCATATTTACCATGTCCGTAGTCGTGGGAGTGGTCTTGCGGTTTGGCACTA
Source organism: uncultured Prevotella sp. (assembly GCA_905235975.1). GTDB lineage: Bacteria > Bacteroidota > Bacteroidia > Bacteroidales > Bacteroidaceae > Prevotella. The sequence continues at coordinate 4,464 of CAJONT010000252.1, read as the reverse complement.
ATCTTCACGAAGAGCAGCACAAAGGCATCGGTGATGAAGTCGGACAGTGAATGGATGGCATCGGCTATCATGGCGGAGCTGTTGCCCAGGATGCCGGCAACAAACTTAAACACCAGCAACAAGAGATTGCCGGCACTGCCAATGAGTGTGGTGGTGTAGATTTTTTGTTCTCTGGTCATGGGGGCGGGGGGGCCGGATTTTCCGGGTTTTCCGGAGATTCCGGAGTTTCCGGAGATTCCGGAGATTCCGGATTTTCCGGGCTTTCCGGAGGTTCCGGGGGTTCCGGGTTATTCGGGGGTTTTGGTTTCTTCTATCAGTTTTCTTAGGCGTGCCACTTCGGCTTTTAGGGCGGCTATTTCTTTTGCCTGGGCGGCTATTATCTCTTTCTGGGTTTGGCGCTGCTCTAAGCGTGCGGCGGTCATGCGCTCGCGCACACCGCCCTCGGTGGTAAACTCACGGTCCTTACGCTTTATATATTCCGTCAGTGCTTTGTCCACTTGGTGACACAGGCAGATGGCCATATTGGCCAGTTCCTCGTCGTTCATTCTGGATAGCAGTGGCTGATAATCTTCCAGCTTACTGTGACTCTTGCAGAAGGTGTGCAACTGCTCAAAACGGGGGTTCTTGCCAAACCACTCCTGCTTTCCTTTGCGCTTCAGGTAGTCCTGATAGTCCTCCAGCAGTTCGTGGTTGCTGCCTCGGGCTATCCCAAGCAGTTTCAGCTCTGTCTCAAACGAGGTCAGGCCGTCGCTGCTGCCCTCCACGATGTTCTGCTTGGTGCTGCGTGCTGCCTGTACCATCTGATCAACGGTTCGGTCGCCGTAATTCGGCAGGTATCGCTTGCAGAACTCTTGCGTGAGCTGATAGAGCACATCACTGCGCTGATAGAAACGAAGCTCGGTGTACACCACTACTTTGCGCAGTGCGCTCGCGGTGCCGTCATCATAGTGGTTTAAATCTATCTTATTCTTTTCTTCCATCGTTTCGTTCATTTTACAGTGAGGCACATTCACGCACATCAGCTATAAAGGTTCTGATTTTCGTTTATTGAAGGCGGCCTTTTTGGCGGCTTTTTCTTCGTAGAGGGTCTGGATTTCTTGTTCTATGTCGAGGGAGGGCCAGTTGAGGCCGGAACGGAGGGCCTCTACGGCCTGCTCGGTGCGGTTGAAAATTTTGCGTTCCACCCCCTCGGTAACGAAGATATTGCCCGTCTGTCCGAAAGTGAATTTCACGTCGTATCGCCTGCAGGCATCATACACCGCCTTCACCCATTCATGGTGCAGGGGACGGCTACCGAGATAGTTTTCGCCGCCCGCCAACACCCACTCCACCTTGCCGTCGGCGATGTAGCGTGTTATCTCCACCGGTCCGATGAAGGGTTTCAGGCTTATCCAGCGGTGCTTTGCGGGTACAGCCAAGAGATAGGGCATTCGTTCGTCGAGACGTTTCTGGTTTTCACAAGAGACGGCGAAGGTCACATTGTCCCACCCCTCACCCCAATCATCGGGCAAGTTGTCGGCAATACGTTCTGCGCGTTTGGTGAGCAGGGAGAACATCATGTCAGGACGTTGCTTGATGATGCGCCATGCTTCGTCGCGCCACTCATCGGCATCCTCGATAAAGAAGTCGCTCGACATACAGACTCTCACATTGGCGCCTGTGGGCATTTTGTAGATTCCGCTTCTGTCCTTTTTCACAGGAGCGTCGAAGCCGGATTTGTTCCGTGCTATCACATTCGTGTCTCTGCCGTAACGCTTATCCAAAAAGAACGCATAACAGTTCTGGCATCCCTCGCTGTGTCGGTGGCATCCGTGCCAAGGATTCCACACCAAATCATGTCTGTCCATAAATTTCAGATTGTGCACATTTCTTTGCAAATTTAAGAAAAATAGCAAGAATGTGGTTTGATTATTATGATTTTTTGAAAATATGGTTCCAAAAAATAAAAATTATTCATTATCTTTGTCGATGCAAGAAGATAAATACACTCTACAAAAACATCATACCTCTTATGAAAATTATTGCTTTAGAAGAACATACCATGGACCGCGCCATAGGCGCAGCCGCCAACACATTGTTGAACGAGAACGTACCGTATTTAGAGGCATTCTTCCGCCCCAACCAGGCAGCTTCGCCCACACTCCAGATGCTTGAGATGGGCGCTACCCGTCTGGCCGAAATGGACCGCTGCGGCATTGACATGGAAGTTATGTCTATCACGAACAACACCCAGTGGCTCAAAGGTTCCGAAGCCGTGACACTGGCACGTCAGGCCAACGACCGCCTTGCCACATTGGTAAGCGAACACCCCGACCGATTCCGTTTCTTCGCCACCCTTCCGTGGGACAACCCACAGGTAGCAGCCGACGAACTGCGCCGTGCCGTGAACGAGTTGGGTGCCGTGGGCACACTCATCGCCGGTAGGCCCAGTATCGATGCCACGTTCCTCGACGACCGCAAGTACGACCCTGTGTGGGAAGCCCTCACCTCCCTCGACCTGCCCATCTACATCCACCCTGGTTTCCCCTGCCGAGAGATAGCTGATACCTACTACACCGGTTTCAGCGACACGATAAACATGCGCCTCTACACATGGGGCTTCGGCTGGCATCTGGAAGCCGGCATACAGGTGTTGCGCATGGTGCTTGCCGGTGTGTTTGAGCGGTTCCCCACGCTGAAAGTGATTTCGGGCCACTGGGGAGAACTTATGCCCTACTACTTGGCACGTTTCGACCAGGCATTAGCGCCCGACGTCACAGGGCTGCCGGAACAGATTTCGACCTACTTCAAGCGCAATGTATGGGTTACGCCGAGCGGTATCTACGATTATGACGACCTCGATTTCTGCATCCGCAAGTTAGGCATAGACCATATTCTCTTCGCAGCCGATTATCCATACATCCCGGAAGAAGGCGGACGGCCCTTTATTGAGCAGGCCCCGCTGTCGCAGGAAGACAAGGAGAAGATAGGCTTCGGGAATGCTGCCGCACTAATGCATCTATAACAAAGCCATCGGACAAATAGCAAGCCTGTGACATGACACAAAGTGTCCCCACGCCAGTTTCAGGCATGGGGGCACTTTGTGCTTTTATTCGGCATGAAGCCCGTCGTTCTCTACATCATGAAGGGGTTATTTCACATACCCTTTGCCTTTGCATTTGGGGCATGTGACGAGGTATATGTCAACTTTTGCGACATTGGCATTTCCCGTTCCGAAGCATCTGGCACAAAGCGTTACCGGACGGAGATACTGAGCATACACCCAACCATCTCTTTCATCACCGCCCCATTCCAACGGACCGGCCACACGACAGAATCCGTTTTTCGTTTCTTTCATGTCGGTCACCACATCGCCTTTTGACAATTGGCGTTTACCTTCATCCCACACCGGATATTCCTTGCCAGGTCCGGTACGTACATTCACATGATTGCCCGTGCAGACAAAGCCATCATGTTGCGCATTTGCTGTCATGACAGCAAAAAACAGCAGAAAAAGAATCGTTATTTTTTTCATTGGCTTATATAGTTAAACATCCGATTTTCTATAGTTGATTGCATATCTGTGAATAGTACCCACCTTGAGAATAGCGCGGAGAAAGGGATTCCTATCGTCATTTTGGGAATTATCCTTTATTAACGAATGATTTTCACGTCTTCGGGAATGGCGCTGGCTCCGATTTCCGTGAAGGAGGAGGGGATGGTGACACTTGTCAAGGCAGTGCAAAGCATCTCGCATTTCTTATTTTAACAAGAAACGCGGTACATTGCAGCCGATGAAATTGCCAAGCACGATAAACGCATACGTCGGGAGATATTGTATCAGCAAATCACAACTTGTTGTATTGAACATATAAAATGCATCGGCAATACTATGATAGAAACCGCACAGGATAAAGAGAGGAATGCCAAAGAGAGTCAGCAGCAGATTCTTTTCTCTTCCCCCTTGCACAATCAATGTCATAATGATACCGCACCCTACCCCATTTAAAGTTGATTGCAGAAATCCACAATCTATCCTTGCCTGTATGATGGAATCTGTGTTCACATCATTAGGAACAATCAGTGACAGCAAGAAACACCCCACGATGTTGCCCACTAACACATAGAGCATATAAAGCCATTCCTTATAGTTTTTCAAGTCGATGAAGCCGGCGGTTCCTGTATACAGCGGCATTGAGAAATGCAGGACGCACAAAAGTCCGAAAGCAAACATTATTGCTCCTACAATTCCACCTAATTTTACGAAAATAAGGCCACCGAGACCGATACAGATACCAGCCAAAATACTTTTTTTAAATTTAGACCACATAATTATCAATTATTTAGTAATTGTTTAAAAACTTACTTGGTATGCGGATTCAACAAGCAAGTGCAAATTTAAATTATTTTCTCAGAAAAACACTCATTTGAAGATAAGAAAAACTGTTTTTCCCTTGGCTTTACGTTTAATTTTTTTTCATGATT
>CAJONT010000251.1 GCA_905235975.1 uncultured Prevotella sp. | reverse complement strand
TCTAGAGAGCCTGCCGCTCAGCCCAATCGTGTGTCGTCGTTATGGAAAAACTCCCGTTTTTCTAAATCCACCCTGCTCATTGGGGCGGTTATCGGTGTCTTAGCGCTCATTGTGCTGGGTATATTCCTTGCTGTGATAGTGCAGCGCAATACCGTCTACAACGTTGAATCGAATATCGATGGATGGACCAAGCAGGTGCTCGACAGTATGGATCAGGAGGTGTCGCTCAGAGGCACCACCATCGCCAAGTTCCCCGACAAGACACGCCATTACATGTTGTACCTGCAAGACAGGTATCTCCATCTTTTTGATGCCCAGCAGCACACCGATGAAATCTTCGATGTGCAAGGTGCCAATCCCCGTGCGGTGGTCGATTATACCGGCAGCGGCATTTTGAATGCCTATCTGAGTCCGAACGAGAAATATGTCATTATCATTGCCTCGCGGGCACCCGGCAATTCGGAGTGTGGCCTTTATAGAATGGAGACCGACACCAAGATTGTGCAGTATCTGGACCGTGGTCGTGTGACGCTCAACAAGGAGGGCTATCAGGTGCAGTCGTATGGCCGTTCGGCACTCTATGATGCCAATGGCGACCATCTCACTGGTATAAGTGGCGATGAAGCTGAGCGCGCCATGCAGACGAAGGCTGCAAAGCCGAAGAAAGAGGAGGTCTCGGAAGAGGAAGTGGAAGTGAAAACGCCTGCTCCATCTGTTACGCAGCAGATACAGCCCCATGTCGATATCGTGCCCAAGCCTCAGGTGCCGGAAGAGATAAAAATAAAGCCCGTAGAGGAGTAAATAAAGGTGAAACACAATAAACTATTTATCGTAATTATAGAGGAAGAGCGAATTGTTCTCTCCTTGTAAAGAATGAAGATTTCAGGATGGACGCCCAAAAGAAAATTCTATTGTTGCTGATATGTGCCGCTGTGGCCATGGTGATGTATGCCATGAACCCCATCGACTGGTCGTTTGCCAGTCAGCCGCTGAAGAAACTCAAGATAGCCGTGCTTCAGGAAATCGCCGATACGACAGCACAGGCAGAACCGGTCGACACCGTGCCCGTGAAGGTGAAGGATACCAACCCGCAAACCATTTTGTTTATCGGCGACTCCATGCTTGAGGGTCTGGCACGCCGATTCTATGAATATGCCGGGAAAAACGGACATGACCTCCACACCGTACTCTGGTACAGCAGTACCTCAGAACGGTGGGCGAAGACACGTACCTTGGACTATTACATGGCTCATGTAAAGCCCACCTATGTGGTGATATGCCTGTGCAGCAACGAACTTTTCGTAAGAGACCTTGACCAGCGAGAGGAGAATATCAAGACCATCATCCAAAAGATAGGCGATGTGCCCTTTGTGTGGATAAGTCCTCCCAACTGGAAAGACGACACCGGTATCAATGAGCTGATTATCCGTCATGTGGGTCAGGAACGCTATTTCGACAGCCGCCACCTGGAATTGGAGCGCGGCAAGGATCACATGCACCCCACATTTCAGGCTGCCGCCGTGTGGTTCGACAAGGTGGCGCTGTGGCTGAGCAGCGACGAGACGGCTCATCCTATTGTCATGGAAGTGCCCACAGAGAAAGTGAAATCAACCAATTGGACCATCATGATGCCCAATGACCCTGGGAAATAAGTTGACAAAAGCATCATGATTCAGACACAACAAGTACTCTCCTCTCTTTGTGAGTTTCTCACCAAGCCCGATAAGATGTGGTCGCTCGTCACGGCACCATTCATGTTCTCCTTCGTGGTGTTCTTCGTGATATACCTCCTCATCGGGAGGAAGCGCCGCACGCTGATGATGTGCTATGTGGTGCTGTTCAGTCTCTTCTTTGCCTATAAGGCCAATGGCCTGCTCATGCTGCTGCTGCCGGCAACGGCCTTGGTGTCGTGGTGGCTCACCCAGCGGATTCACGGCAAGGAAGGACGTGTGCGCAGCGCATGGATGTGGACTACCGTTGTCATCGACCTCCTGCCGCTCCTCTACTTCAAGTACACCAATTTCTTCATCGACATCGTGAACGATGTGGTGAGCACCAATTTTGCTCCCCTGTCCATCCTGTTGCCTGTGGGCATCTCGTTCTATACCTTTCAGGCCATCAGCTACACAGTCGATGTGTACAAGGGGAAATACACCGAGCCAGTCAGTCTGCTGGAATACACCTTTTACCTCACCTTCTTCCCCTTGATAATGGCGGGTCCCATCACGCGTGCCGAAACCCTTCTGCCGCAACTCAAGAACCCCAGCCCCATCACCGACCGCAGTGTGTATACGGGTCTTTGGCTCATTATAGTGGGTATGCTCAAGAAACTGCTCATAGCCGATTATATCGCCCAATACAACAACTGGATTTTCGACGACCCGATGGCCTATTCGGGCTTTGAGAACCTTATGGGTATGCTGGGTTATACCTTGCAGATATACTGCGACTTCTCCGGCTACAGCGACCTGAGCATAGGTATCGCCGCCCTGTTGGGATTCCAGCTGAAGGAGAATTTCCGCTACCCCTACCAGTCGCTCAACTTAGGTGAGTTCTGGCACCGGTGGCATATCTCGCTGTCCACGTGGTTCCGTGACTATCTCTATATTCCGCTGGGCGGCAACCGTCGCGGCACCTTCCGCACCTATTTCAACAATTTCTTCACCATGGTGGTGTGCGGTCTGTGGCACGGTGCCTCGTGGATGTTCGTGTTTTGGGGTGCCATGCACGGTGTGGGTCTCATCGTGCAGAAGATGTGTAAGCGGTGGCTCGACCGTCTGCCCGACCACTGGACCATCCGCTTCGTTTCTTTCGCCCTCACCTTCACCTACGTGTCGGTGCTGTGGGTGTTTTTCCGTGCCGACAGCATGCACACGGCCTACAAGATACTTGACAGCATACTCTTCGACTTCAGTTGGGACTACTTTATACCCTTTGTGTCGAGGCGTACCACCTGGGTGGTCTTCCTCGTGCTGGGCTATGGTCTGCACGCCATGCGCGAGCGCCATGTGGAGCGCTTGAAAGAGTGGTTTGTGCGCAGTCCCTGGACGTTCAAGCTCATCGTGCTGCTCATCGTGCTGCAGTTTGTAATCAATTTCCGGCAGAACAGTGTGCAGCCGTTCATCTATGCCCAGTTCTAACTCATGACAAAAAACAAAAGAAAAATGCGCCGATTGTTCATCTCATTCATGCTGCTGTTTGCAGCGGCCGTAGCCGTACTTCATGCACAGAAGACCAATTTCGTACCTGCCACCGACAGCCGGCTGGCCTATGTGGGGCGTGTGAGCCTTAGCGGAGGGTGTGCCGCATGGACCTATCCCGGCTTGCAGATACATGCCTGTTTCACGGGCACCTCACTCCGTATGAAGACCAGTTCCGGAAGCGGTTTCTTCATGGTGGAAATCAACGACAAGGCTCCCTTCAAGGTGGAATCGGCTGGAGGTGACTCGCTCCTGCTTCTGGCAGAGGGACTCAGTGAGGGAACCCATCGAGTCACCGTCACCTATGCCATCGAAGGCCTGCTGAAACACCCCAAGTTCTATGGTTTCTATTTAGATGAGGCCGGTGCCCTGTGCGACCGTCCGCAGTTGCCCACCCGCAAGATGGAGTTTATCGGCAACTCCATTACCTGTGCGTACGGCATTGAGGGCGATGGCAGCGAGAAGAAGTTTTCTTACAGTCAGCAGAACGTGTTCTATGCCTATGAAACCCTTGTGGCGAGGGCTTTCGATGCCCAGTGCCAGATCGTGGCACGTTCCGGCATCGGTATCTACCGCAACAACAACGGCAATGTGCGGGGCGACAAGAACGTGCTGCCCGCCCTCTATCCCTACACACAGTTTGGCATGGGCGGTGAGAAGTGGGACTTCTCCCGTTATCAGCCCGATGTGGTGTGTGTGAATCTCGGCACCAACGACACTACCAACCCCTCCTACGACACCAATCTGCTTGCCGATGCCTTCAAGAAATTCCTTGTCACCCTTCGCGGCCATTATCCCAAGGCCAAGATAGTGCTGCTCACCGGCACCATGCTCAAGGGTCAACGGCTTGAAGACTTGAAACATGCCCAGCAGGTAGCCATCGACGATGCTGTCAGGCGTGGTGATATGGAAGTGTACCGTTTCGACTTCACCCCCGCCGACGGCACATACGGATGGGGCACACACCGCCATCCCTCCAAGCGTCAGCATGCGCACATGGCAGAGGAACTGATACCCTTCATCCGGAAAATCACCGGATGGGAGTAAGAAAAAGGAGAGGAAGTGTTCTGTTAGAAACTGTTCTGAGTTTTTCTGTCAGCCAAGCAACTGTTGATAGATTTTGATTACCTGCTTCGCTACGTTGTTGTTTTCGAAGCGGTGCACGTAGTTTTTGCTTTGCCTGATGCGCTCGTCGCGCCCCTCAGCGTCCTTGGTCACTTTGGCAATGGCCTGTGCCATGCCTTCCACATCGTCGGGGTCTACGTATAGGCTGTAGGGACCTCCTGCCTCTTCTAAGCAGGAACCTGTGCAAGCCACTACGGGCAGACCGCTCTGGATGGCTTCGATAATGGGGATGCCGAACCCTTCGTAGCGGGAGGGGTAGACAAAGGCTTCTGCCAGGTGATAGAGAGCCGGCAGTTCGTTGTTGGGCACGTTGTGCAGCATGTGCACCCGCTCCTGCAAGCCATGGCGGGCTATGGCCTCTTTTACGTCCTTTACATAGGCCGTCTCACGCCCTACAATCACCAAGTGCAGTTGGCTGGGTAGCAGTGCGAGAGCCTCGACAGCCAACTGTATGTTCTTGCGGCGCTCTATGGTGCCCACATTCAGGATGTATCTTTCTGGCAGTGCGTAGTGGGCTTTCACCAGTCTGTCGTGCTCCTCATCGACCGGTCGAATGAAGCTCTTGCTACAACTCTGGTAGATGATGTCTATTTTGTCGGGATCTACATGCCCCAGTTCCATGATGTCGCGTTTCGTGCACTCGCTGATGGCGATGATGCGGTCGGCTTCGCGGCAGGTGCGGCGGAATTTCTGGGCATAGATTTTGGTGTCTATCCAGTGGTAGTATTCTGGATGGCGCAAGAAGATGAGGTCGTGGATGGTGACCACGGAGCGAATGCCGCTCTTGTGGATGCCACGTGGCAGCTCGCCCGAGAGGCCGTGGAAGATGGCCGCGCCGTCTTTTTTCAAGTCGCTCACGAGTCCCCACTGTCTCCACAGCGCTTTGGAGAGTCGGTGGGTGGCCGTACGCGGATAGGCAAAGCGTATGCGCTCGCTGTCGATTACTTGCTGTCTAAGGTCCTGACGGCCGCCGTCGGGTGCATAAAGTATGAAATCACAACCAGTTTGGTCGGCTTCGGCGAGCGCGTTGATGAGTGTGCGGCCGTAGCTGCCCAGACCAGTGGTGTTGGAAACAATGCGCTTGGCATCGAAACCGATGGTGACGGGTAAGTTCATGGGGTGGTTTTATAACTCAAGGGTGAATTCTATGTCATTTTTGTGCTTGCGCACATATTTTTTCCAGAACCGTTTGCGGTAGAGCAGTATGAGCCGTTCGCATTCGTCGGCATCCATCTGGCGTTCCTCAGCATACGTCCGTGCCAAGCGGCAGAAGAGTCGTTTGGGACCCCACAGCCTGGCGAAGTTGGCGCAGCCCTTCTCCATGTCGACCACACCGAAGTACATGCGGTTGGTGTCGACAAGCGAGAAGTGGTATTCACCGTCTATTTTCTCCCACAGGATGTTGCCGGGTGAGTAGTCCAAGTGCAGGGCACCGTGGTCGTGCATCTTGGCGGTGAATCGGGCCAGGGCATCGGTTATCTCCTCGTAGCTGCCCTCCGGCGCATCGCCCAGTTCGTAGAGTCTGTGCGTATAGGGGCACTGCAGGCTCACGAAATACGACAGTCCCAAAGCACCCTCATGGCGCTCCTCTATATAGGCCACGGGTTCGGGTGTTTCAATGCCCAGTCCCTGCAGGATGTAGGCATGAAATAAGGCCCGTATGCCCTTGGGTTGTCTTATGTGCCATGCGTAGACATAATTGTTGGGAAACTGCGGCTTGTGGAAGCGTTTCACGTTGAGTCGGGTGCCGTCGGGTGCTGCGGTCACCTTTATCACGTTGCGCCGGTCGCGCAGCACCTCGCTGATGTGGTCGAATGTCTGCGGTATGCTTGCTATCATCGGCCGCCAGTGTTCGTATTTGGGGTTTATGATGAGTCTGTGCATGGTTCAAGAATCGTTTTCGGTATCTCGGGGCATCACTTTTCCGTCCACCACCTTGAAACGGCGGTCGAATTCCTCATGCGTGCGTTTCCAGCGTTTGTGGCTCCAGAGGTAGTAGCGAGGGTCGCGGCGGATGTCCTGTTCCAACCGCTTGAAGAAAATCTTCGTGATTTCATTCTCGGGCATTGAAGCCGGTTCACGTGTGATGAGTTCAAAGTTCACAATATAATGGCCGCGTGAGGGGCGCTGCAATCGTAAATAGAACACGGCATCATTCATCTTGCGCATGATTTTCTCACCTCCGGTGAAGACGGGTGTGTCGTGTCCTAAGAAGTCTATCCACAGGTGGATGTTTTGCCACTTGGGCGACTGGTCGGAGATATATCCGGTGAGCGTCATGCGTTTTTCCCTGCGATAGGTAATCAGTTTGCGCAGGATTTCATTCTTCGGTATGCAGACGCCACCTAAGCTCTGCCGCATGTCAAGAAACAGCTGGTCGAGAATTTTATTGCTTATCGGATGGTAGATAAGAGGTGTAATGCCTTCGGGGTGCCGCTTGAAGGCGATGTTGGTGGTGGCGAGATACTCCCAGTTGCAATAGTGTCCCAGGATGCCGGCACACGTCTGTCCCTCGTCGAAGCATTGCTCCACGACATCCAGTCCGTGGAATTCGATGTGCTGCAGCATTTCCTCCTTGGTGATGGAGAGCATTTTCAGCGTTTCCACGAAATAGTCGCAGAGGAAGTGGTAGAACCCATGCTGTATCTTTTTCAGTTCACGTTTGTCTTTTTCGGGGAAGGAGGAAGTGAGGTTCTGCCACACCGTTTTCCTGCGGTATCTCAGCAGGTAGTACACCACGAAGTAGTTGCAGTCGGAGAGGGCATAGAGTACGCTGAAAGGCAGGCGGGACAGTGCGTAGCACAGGACATGGAGCATTTTGTAGACGAGGTTCATGAGGCCTGCATATCGTGAAGTTTCTTGTAATAGCCGTTCATGGCAAGCAACGCCTCGTGTGTGCCGCGTTCCACGATACGTCCCTCGTGCAGCACGCAGATTTCGTTGGCGTTCTTGATGGTGGAGAGTCGGTGGGCGATGGCCACCGTGGTACGCGTCTTCATAAGGTGTTCAAGGGCATCCTGCACAAGCCGTTCGCTCTCGGTGTCGAGGGCCGACGTGGCCTCGTCGAGAATCAGGATGGGCGGGTTCTTCAAGATGGCGCGGGCAATGCTCACCCTCTGCCGCTGTCCGCCAGACAGTCTGCCTCCTCGGTCGCCCACCTTGGTGTCGTAGCCTTGTTCCGTGGCCATGATGAAGTCGTGTGCATTGGCGATGCGTGCCGCCTGCTGCACTTCTTCGATGGTGGCGCTTGTCACACCGAAGGAGATGTTGTTGAAGAAGGTGTCGTTGAAGAGTATCGACTCCTGGTTTACGTTGCCTATCAGGGAGCGCAGGTCGTGCAGTCCCAAATCCTTCACATTCACCCCGTCGATGAGCACCTCGCCCTCCTGCGCATCGTAGTAGCGCGGTATGAGGTCGACCATGGTCGACTTGCCGCTGCCGCTCTGTCCCACGAGTGCCACCGTCTGTCCCTTTTTTATGGTGAGGTTGATGTCGCGGAGCACCCACTGTTCGCCGTAGCGGAACGACACATGTCTGAATTCGATGCTTTCGTTGAAGCCGTCGATGGCCACGGGGTGTGCCGGGTCTTTGATTTCCACTTCCGACAGCAGTATCTTGTCCACCCTTTCCATAGAGGCCAGCCCCTTGGGAATGTTGTAGCCGGCTTTGGAGAATTCCTTCAGCGGGTTGATAATGCTGTAGAGCATCACCATGTAGTAGATGAAGATGGGTCCGGAGAGCGTGTGGCTGTTGAGCACGAGCATACCGCCGAACCATAGCACAATGACAATCATCACCGTGCCCAGGAACTCGCTCATGGGGTGTGCCATCGACTGGCGGATATTCACGCGCATGATGTCGTTGCGGTAGGCGGAGTTGATGGTGTCGAAGCGGTGGTTCATCTTGTCTTCGGCACAGAACGCCTTGATGATGCGCAGTCCGCCCAGTGTCTCTTCCACCTGGCTCATGGTGTCGCTCCACAGCGCCTGTGCCTTGATCGACTTCCGTTTCAGTTTCCTGCCCACGAAGCCCATGAACCATCCCATCACCGGTACGATGAGGAGGGTGAAGACAGTGAGCTGCCAGGAGATGAAGAGCAGGATGGCAAAATAGCCCACGATGAGGATAGGGTTCTTGAAGAGCATGTCGAGGCTCGACATGATGGAGTTTTCTATTTCCTGCACATCGCCGCTCATGCGCGCGATGATGTCGCCTTTTCGCTCTTCGGAGAAGAAGCCGAGCGACTGCGAGTTGATTTTCTGGTAGAGTTGGTTGCGTATGTCGCGCACCACACCTGTGCGGATGGGAATGATGGTGGCAGAGGAGAGGAAGTAGGCACCCGTCTTCAGCATCGTCATAAAGGCGAGGAAGATGCCGATAACCAGCAGGGTGGTGGTGGCTCCCATGGAGGCAATCATGCCGTTCACGTAGTAGTTCATGTTGTTCATCAGCACATCCTGCACATGGCCCCAGTCCCATGCCATGAGCGAGGTGGCCGCCTCGGCATCGCCCGTCTTGAAGATAATCTGCAGGATGGGGATGAGAGCGGCAAACGAGAAGATGTTCAGCACCACAGAGAGGATGTTGAACAACACCGACAGCACCAAGTACCTCTTGTAGGGAGGTATGAAGCGTCGCAATACTTGAAGGAACTCTCTCATAGTTGTGTGTTTGTGCCGTCGGTCATTCTTCGGCCTTGCCCAGCAGTGTGGCGCTGGTGGCACTGGTTATCTTCACTTTCACGGTATCGCCGATGTGGTGGCATCCCTTGTCGAAGACCACCGCCTTGTTCTGTTCGTTGCGTCCCATGAGTTGTTCGCGCGACCGTTTGCTGTAGCCCTCCACGAGCACGTCGAAGGTCTTCCCCACATCGCGCCGGTTGGCCTCCGCCGACAGCTCGGTCTGCAAGTGGATGAGTTCGTTGAGTCGGGCTATCTTGGTCTCTTCCGGCACATCGTCGGGCAGGTGTTTCGAGGCATACGTGCCGGGGCGCTCACTGTACTTGAACATAAAGGCCGAATCGTAGCCCACCTCTCTCATGAGCGAGAGCGACAGCTGGTGGTCTTCCTCCGTCTCGCTGTGGTAGCCCACGAAGATGTCGGTGGAGAGTCCGCAGTCTGGGATGATGCGGCGTATGGCGTCGACGCGGTCTAAGTACCACTCACGGGTGTACTTGCGGTTCATCAGTTTCAGGATGCGGTTGCTGCCGCTCTGTACGGGCAGGTGTATGTGGCTGCAGATGTTGGGCGTCTCGGCTATTGCGTGCAGTGTCTCATCGCTCATGTCCTTGGGGTGCGAGGTGGTAAACCTTACCCGCATGTCGGGCACGGTCTCTGCCACCATCCTGAGCAGTTGCGGAAAACCGATGGTCACGCCGTCGTGCGCAAAGCGGTACGAGTTGACATTCTGCCCCAGCAGTGTCACCTCCTTGAATCCCTTCTGCTGTAGGTCGGCCACTTCGCGCAGTATGCTCTCCACATCGCGTGAGCGCTCGCGTCCTCGTGTATAGGGCACGATACAGTAGTGGCAGAAATTGTTGCAGCCCCTCATGATGCTCACGAAACCGCTTATACGGGCTGTCGTGATGCGTCGGGGCACGATATTGCGGTAGGTCTCGTCGGTGGAAAGGGTTGTGTCGATGGCTTTCTGCCCCAGTTCGGCCTGTGCCATAAGGTGAGGCAAGTTGAGATAGGCATCGGGGCCAGCCACCAAGTCGGCATGGTGTTGGTCGATGAGTCCTTGTCCCACTCTCTCGGCCATGCACCCCAGTACGCCTAAGATGCGTTTCTTGCCGCGTTTGTTCTCGGCATGCAGGGCATCCAACCGGTGTGTAATCTTGTTCTCGGCGTTTTCTCGCACGGAACATGTGTTCAGAAATACGGCATCAGCCTCGTCGGCGTTGTCGCAGGGTTCGTAGCCTGCCATTTGCATAACTGCGGCTACTACCTCGCTGTCGGCCACATTCATCTGGCAACCGTATGTCTCAATGTATAGTTTTTTCATGTCGCGTGCAAAGTTAGTGCAAAATTTTTATATATCCTAAAATCCGCAACTAATTGTTTCAGATGCTTTTTTCCGAAATACCTCTCAGGATAGTGTCGGAGCTGCATGTGCGAAAAGTGGGATGAAGCGAGTACGCTTGACAGGGAGCCGACAATCTCACGCTTTGATAGCCGAATGACGTGCTGCGCAATCCCAGCACTTTGTCGACAACGGGACACTACTGCGGCAACGTGGAGCAGATGACGCCAAAAGTGCTGGTAAAAAATGTGGCATGTTTGTCGAAAAGAAGCTGAACAAATCAGCATCTTTCATACCCAATTAGTATCTCATGTAACATAGAATCTCAAAAGTTTAGTCGACTTTCAGGTCATTCTTTTGGTGAGATAGCATAAAAATGCGTAGCATCCGACCCCACTTGCCACTCCGCAGATGGCATCTACGGCATAGTGCGCC
>CAJONT010000250.1 GCA_905235975.1 uncultured Prevotella sp. | reverse complement strand
GGCATCGCCTTTTCGCATCTTTTTGCCACGTCTGTTTGGCAAAAAGAGCCGAGACTCGTCGAAAGTCTCTTTATTATGACCTGCAAGGCGGCAGGTGAAGAAAAATAAATGTAAAACTTTGTGTTTTACAAAAATATTGGGTAAATTTGCAGCAATATATATTAAGGATAATTTTCTAATATCAAGCAATTATGGTAGATTATAAAAGTTTGGGCCTTGTGAACACCAGAAAGATGTTCGCAGCAGCCATCAATGGCGGTTACGCTATTCCCGCGTTCAATTTCAACAATCTTGAGCAGCTTCAGGCTATTATCATGGCCAGCAGCCAACTGAAGAGCCCGGTCATCCTCCAGGTGTCGAAAGGTGCTCGCAACTATGCCAACCCCACCCTGCTGAGGTACATGGCACAGGGTGCTGTGGAGTATGCAAAGGAGCTTGGTTGCAATCATCCTGAGATTGTGCTCCACCTTGACCACGGTGACAGCTTCGAGACTTGCAAGAGCTGCATCGACTTTGGTTTCTCTTCTGTCATGATCGACGGTTCCGCTCTTCCTTATGAGGAGAACATCGCCCTCACCAAGAAGGTGGTGGATTACGCACATCAGTTCGATGTCACCGTAGAGGGTGAGCTCGGCGTGCTGGCAGGTGTTGAAGACGAAGTGGTGGCTGCCGAATCGCACTACACCAAACCCGAGGAGGTGATTGACTTCGTGAGCCGCACGGGTGTCGACTCGCTCGCCATCTCCATCGGTACTTCTCACGGTGCCTACAAGTTCACTCCCGAGCAGTGCACACGCGACCCGAAGACCGGCAAACTGGTGCCGCCGCCCCTCGCATTTGACGTGCTCGATGCCATCATGGTCAAGCTGCCTGGTTTCCCCATCGTGCTCCACGGTTCCTCAAGCGTGCCCCAGGAGTATGTCGACATCATCAACAATTTCGGTGGCAAACTGCCCGACGCAGTAGGTATTCCCGAGGAGCAGCTCCGCAAGGCTGCCGCCAGCGCTGTGTGCAAGATTAACATCGACTCCGACTCCCGTCTGGCATTCACCGCTGCCGTTCGCAAGGTGTTCGCTGAGAAACCCGGTGAGTTCGACCCGCGTAAGTACTGTGGTCCCGCACGCGAGGAGATGGTGAAGATGTACAAGCACAAGATTCTCGATGTGCTCGGTTCTGACAGCAAACTCGCTGAACTCGATTAAACAGTTTTATCTTTAAAAGATACATAAAAAAGGGGATGGCCGTCAAGCGCCATCCCCTTTTTATGGGTGCTTATGTCGGTTTACTCCAGTTCCAGGAATGCCTTGGGCAGATAGGTAATCAAGTCGCTGCTTATCAAACTCTCACGACCCAGTTCGGCAGCGGCCAGGTCGCCGGCTCTGCCGTGCAGGTACATGCCCAGCAGGCATGCCTCCGCCTGATTATAGCCGCGGGCCAGCAGGGCGGTGATGATGCCGGTAAGTACGTCGCCGCTGCCTGCGGTGGCCATGCCGGAATTGCCTGAGCAGTTGAATATCACCTTGCCGCTGGGCAGGCATAGTGCAGAGTAGTGACCCTTCAGCAGTACGTAGGCTTGCAGGTCCTGTGCCAGGTCTATTGCGTTGTACAGACGTCCAGAGTCGTCTTGGCCGCGGCCGCCGCACAGACGGTCGAGTTCGCCGGGGTGGGGCGTCATCACAATGTTCTTGGGCAACTGCTGCAACCACGTGCCGTGGTTCGAAAGGATATTCAGTGCATCGGCATCGAGCACCACCGGCACCGTGGCACGCCGTACCTGTGCCATCATCGCGATGGCAGAATCTTCCGACTGTCCCATACCGGGACCTATGCCGATGGCATCGAACTGACTGCCTGTCACCACGTCGGAGTAGTGGAACTCATCATGGTCTATCTCTACGATGGCCTCGGGCACCGCTATCTGCATGATGGCGTAGTTGCGCTGAGGCACCTGCACGGTCACCTTGCCCACACCGGAACGCAGACAGGCCTTTGTGGCCAGTATGGCAGCCCCTGCCATGCCGAAGCTGCCGGCAATGATGAGGGCATGGCCCATCATGCCTTTGTTGGCAAAGTCGGACCGCGGCCGCAGCAGTTTCTTCAACTCTTCAGGCTCCACAACACGGTAGTCGGCTTCCGTCTTCTGGACAAACTCTTTCGACAGGCCGATGTCGAGCACGCGGATGCGTCCTAAGTACGGCTGGTTGTCGGCCAAGAAGAAGGCCAGCTTCTTCTGTCCGAAGGTGTAGGTCACATCGGCTTGTACAATGTTGGAGCGGATATTGCCTTCGTTGCTGTCGGGCATCATGCCCGATGGGATGTCGATGCTTGCCACCTTGGCCCTTGACTGGTTGATGTACTGCACGAGCGAGGCAAAGCCGCCTGTCAGCGGACGGTCGAGCCCGATGCCGAACAGTCCGTCCACAATCAGTGTGTTTTCGTCGAGATGGGGCGGATCGAAGTTCTTCTTCACCTCGATGAACTGTTTCAGGTAACCACAGTCTGTGGCACGATGGGCATTCTTCTCACAGTCTTCTGAGAGATGACCCTCCACGTTGAACAGGTAGACGGTCACGGCATAGCTCTTGGCGGCCAGAATGCGGGCCACGGCAAGGGCGTCGCCACCGTTGTTGCCAGGTCCGGCAAAGACAACTATCTGAGTATTGGTACTCCATTCTTCGGCGATGGCCAGTGCCACGGCTTTGGCGGCACGCTCCATCAGATCGATCGATTTGATAGGCTCATGGCTTATCGTATATTCGTCGAGCGCTTTTATTTGGGGTTGTGTAAATATCTTCATAATGTGCAAAATTACAAAATAATTGCCATGCAAACGTAATTTTATGCTGTAATTTTCGTAAATTTGTGGCAAAATAACAATCCGTTTGGCAATGAATACTGTGAAAGTAAAAGATAAGATTTTCAAGATCTTTATTCCAGAGTCGGAAATCCTTAACCGTATAGATGCTGTGGCACAGCGCATCAACCACGACATGGAGGGTAAGAATCCGTTGTTGCTGGCTGTGCTAAACGGTTCTTTCATCTTTGCTGCCGACTTGATGAGAAGACTGACCATTCCTTGTGAAATCTCGTTCGTCAAACTGGCTTCCTATCAAGGTACTACGACCACCGGAAAGGTGAAGGAGATTATCGGCATCAATGAGGTGCTGGAGGATCGCACTGTCATCATTGTGGAGGACATCGTGGAGACAGGGCATACCGTGAGACGGATGATGGAGTCACTCGGCACACGCAAACCGGCTTCCGTACATGTGTGTTCGCTGCTTGTCAAACCCGACTGCCTGAAGGAGGATGTCAAGATAGACTATCCTGTCATAGAGATTCCCGACGATTTCGTCGTGGGGTACGGACTTGACTACGACCAGCAGGGACGCAACCTGCGCAACCTTTATAATATCGTGAAATAAGAGTAACATTCAATAAAATCTTAGTGCTTATGAAAAATATCGTGATTTTTGGTGCACCCGGCTCAGGAAAGGGTACACAGAGCGACTTGCTTATCAGTAAGTATGGGTTCAATCATATATCGACAGGCGATGTGCTGCGTGGCGAAATTGCCAAGGGCACAGAGCTGGGCAAGACGGCAGCGTCGTTCATCGACAAGGGGCAGCTCATTCCCGATACACTGATGATCGACATCCTGGCAGGTGTCTACGATGCCTTCGGTCCCGACCACAAGGGCGTGATCTTCGACGGCTTCCCCCGCACCATTCCCCAGGCGGTGGCACTGAAAGAGATGCTGGCAAAGCGCGGACATTGCGTGGCTGCCATGATAGAACTTGATGTGCCGGAGGACGAACTGATGACACGACTCATCAAACGTGGACAGGAGAGCGGGCGAAGCGATGACAACGCCGAGACCATCAAGAAACGTCTCGATGTGTACCACAACCAGACCGCACCCCTCATAGAGTGGTATGAGAAAGAACAGCTGCGTCACCATATCGACGGCTTGGGAAGCCTGGAACGCATCATGAAGGATATTTGTGATGTGATAGACCAATTGTAAACACTGAAAACTCCTGATGGAATCCAATTTTATCGACTATGTGAAGATTTACTGCCGCTCAGGAAAGGGCGGCAGGGGCTCTATGCACCTGAAGCATGTGAAGTATAACCCCAACGGCGGACCCGACGGCGGCGACGGCGGCGACGGCGGCAGCATCTATCTCAGAGGAAACCACAACTTCTGGACGCTCCTGCACCTGAAATATCAACGCCACGTCTTCGCCGAGCACGGCGGCAACGGCGGAAAGGACAAGTGTCACGGCACAAAGGGAAAGGACCAGTATATCGACGTGCCCTGCGGCACGGTGGTCTATGATGCCGAGACGGGGAAGTTTGTCTGCGACGTGGCGCGCGACGGACAGACCGTACTTCTCCTCAAGGGAGGAAGGGGCGGATTAGGCAACTTCCAGTTCCGCTCTGCCACCAATCAGGCACCGCGTTTCGCACAGCCGGGAGAACCCATGCAGGAGATGACCGTGATACTGGAGCTGAAACTGCTGGCCGACGTGGGACTGGTGGGCTTCCCCAACGCGGGAAAGTCGACGCTGCTCTCCACACTGTCGAGCGCCAAGCCCAAAATAGCCAACTATCCTTTTACTACACTCGAACCTTCGTTAGGCATCGTGGAATACCGCGACAGGCAGTCGTTCGTCATGGCCGACATCCCGGGCATCATAGAGGGTGCCAGCGAGGGGAAGGGGCTTGGCCTCCGTTTCCTGCGCCATATAGAGCGCAACTCGCTTCTGCTCTTCATGGTGCCTGGCGACACCGACGACATCAAGCACGAATATGAAGTGCTGCTCAATGAACTGCGGCAGTTCAACCCTGAGATGCTCGACAAGCACCGTGTGCTCGCTGTCACCAAAAGCGACCTGCTCGACGAGGAACTCATCGACATGTTGCGTGAGACGCTGCCCGACGATGTGCCCACCGTGTTCATCTCTTCGGCCACGGGCTATGGCCTCGATACGCTGAAAGACTTGCTCTGGGCGGAACTGAACAGCGAGAGCAACAAACTGCAGACGGTGATGGCGGAGGAGACACTCGTCCACCGCGACAAGGAACTCTCCAAGATGGCCATAGAGATGATGGCTGAGGGTGAGGACATGGATGTGGAATTCATCGACGGCGACGAGGTGGAGGACCTCGACGATTTCGAATACGACGACGAGGTGGAATGACGTTGTTACGTTATGACATGGGAGAAGGCGTCACGGCCTTCAGCACGCTCCGGGAGGGAGGTGCCGGCAAGGGCGAATATGCTTCTTTCAATGTCACGCACTATTGCGGTGACGACCCGGAGGCGGTGAGGCGTAACCGGGCCGTCTTGTGCCACACGCTCGGCATTCAGGACGATTGCTTAGTGGTGCCGGAACAGGTACACCACGTAGACATCTTGACCCTTCAGGAGGATTGGCGCACGATGCCAGAAACCACGCGCAAACTGTTGCTAAAAGGCAAGGATGCGCTGATGACCGATGTGCCGGGGCTCTGCATCGGGGTGTCGACAGCCGACTGTATCCCGATGTTGCTTTACGACCCTGTGCGACGCGCCGTGTGCGCCGTGCATGCCGGATGGAGGGGTACCGTGCGCTATTTCGCCAAAGCAGCGGTGGAAGCCATGCAAGCGCAATATGGCAGTGAACCGTCGCATCTGAGGGCGGTGATAGGACCAGGCATCTCGCTGCAACACTTTGAGGTGGGCGATGAGGTGTACCAGGCTTTTGCCGAGGCGGGATTCCCCATGGAAGCCATTGCCGTGAGGAAAGAAAAGTGGCACATCGACCTTTGGAAGTGCAACCAGCTGCAACTGCTGCAGGC
>CAJONT010000249.1 GCA_905235975.1 uncultured Prevotella sp. | reverse complement strand
TCACCACTGTAAATGGTGTGTTGACGATGAGCAAGAAGGCTCTATACGAGCCTGACGAAGATGATTGTCACTTTAAACAGCCGAATGCAGTATGATTTCACGCACCTCTACGTTGTGCATCTTCTCTACTTCGTGCATGGGCTTGCCGAAATAGACCGATTGAATGGCTTTGTTGATGATGCCGTGGCCCACGGCGAGTACCGTCTGGTCGGCATGCTGGGTGCGCACGAGTTGCAGGAATGCGCGCGCGCGTGCTTTCATGTGCTCAATGGTCTCCACATTGTCGGGCCACACCTTGTCTTTAAGGTCGGGTATCGATTCGCCGGTGAAGTCACCCCAGTCGCGCTCGCGCAGCAAGGGGGTCGTGGTGATGTCTTTGCCGTGAGGGGTGGCGATGATGCGGCAGGTCTCCACAGCACGGGTGAGGTCGCTCGAGAGGAAGGCATCGATAGGCTCGTCGCGGAGCTGCTCTGCCACTTGCCTGGCTTGGTCGCGGCCCATATCGGTCAGCTGACCGTTATCCTGGCCTTGCAGAATCTGTTTTACGTTGCCCACCGACTGTCCGTGGCGCACCAAAAGTAATCGTGTTGTCATTTTTATCCGGTATTCACCTGCAAAATTATGTTTTTTCAGCCATTCTGCCAATGTTTTTGGATTTTTTTGTGTAAGTTTGCATCATCACATCATCAACCACACCTTGATATTTAGCGTATGAGAGTTTTCCAGTCGAGCATTTTCAGGGCACTCTGTGCCGTGGCCATAGGCATTTTCATCATTCTGCGCCCCGACAGCACCGTGCTGTATCTCACCATAGCCATTGGCGTGGTGTTCCTCCTTTCAGGCATCATAAGCTGCATAGCCTATATTTATACGGTGAGCCACTGGCAGGACCGCAAGGAGATAGACCGCGACGGCAATGTGCGCCCTGCCAGAAAACCATGGTTCCCCGTGGTGGGAGTGGGCAGCATCTTGCTCGGTTTCATCCTCGCCCTCATGCCTGAATTGTTTGTGAAGTCGCTTGTCTACCTGATTGCCATAGTGGTTATCTTGGGTGCCCTCCACCAGCTGTTCTATCTGGTGGGTGCCATGCGCAACTACGGCATAAGCGCTTCCTATTGGCTGCTCCCTTGCCTGCTGCTGGTGGTGGGCATTGTGATGCTGGTGAAGCCCATGGCCATTGTTGCCGCACCTTTGGTGGTGCTGGGCATCTGCATGGTGTTGTATGGCGTGTCTGACTGTATCAATTCCTTCGCCATTTATCGCAAGCGTAAGAAAATGAGTGTTACGCTTCCCATGGAACAAGGAGAATACATCGAGTTTGAGGAAGAAAAATGATAACCTTGCCCTCTAAAGCATAATGTACAGAAGCTGCGTGCCCCCGCACGCAGCTTCTGTACATTATATGGATGGCTACACCTTATCTGACGATGACTTTTTCGGTATACGGACGGCCGTCACTACCGGTGAAGTGATGGATGTACAAGCCGTGCGACGGATGGGCCACACGACGCCCCTGCAGGTCGTACCATGCCTCTCTTGCGGAGAGGGCGGTGACGGCGCTGATGCCGAGTGTGAGGGGTGTGGTGAATGAAAGCTCATCGGAGTAGGAGGAACCAGCCATATTGTCGGTGCCTTCTGCCATTACCTTGCAGTGGTAGGTGCGACCCGGGGCAAGGTTGCAGAATGTCCATTCTGTGTCGGCGATACCCTCAATGGCCCACGACTGCGGACCGGCGTTCCAAATGCCCTGAAGGGAGTCGGTGAGCACGCGCAGGTCGTTGAGGAAGAGCCGTTCCTTTTGGGTCGTGAAGCGCAGACGGCATCCGTCGACGACGCCGTGGAACACGAGTCGCACCTCTTCTTCTTCCTTGGTGGCCTTCAGGTTCTGGCTCTCTATCGTCACATTCTCATTGTCGGTCAGTGAAACGGTGTAGTTGACCGATTTGCCGGGATAGCTCACGGCATGGAAGGCTACCACACAGGAGTCGGCATCGGCTGCAAAGTTCAGATGGGGCGTGCTGATCCAACCGTTTGCGCCATAGCCGCCCACCCTGACATAGCCGCCTGCCGAGTAGACCTGACTGCCGTTCCACCCGGGGGTGTGGGTGTGGGCATCGAGGCTGCTGCTCAGTTCTTCGTAGTGGGAGGTGGGGTAGTTGCCGTCGCTCATCAGTGCGAAGTCTTCGTCGAGCACGATGGGGTTGAGTGAGTCGGGCAATTCCTCATCCATGTCGTAGGTGGCAAGGTAGAGTAGGTCGGCAAGTTTGTTGCGCTCTGCTATCTTCTGGGCAACCATGAAATGTTGGATGGCGTCCACAAAACGCTCCTCACTCACATCGGCTTCTCCTAAGCTTATCAGACTGTCGGCTTCAGCAGCGGCGGCATCGTTCTTGGCATGGAGGACATAGGGCTGCGCCCATAAAATAGTCAGGGCCATAAGCAGGGCGTATGTCCGGAGCATGAAGGTGCTGCGGCATCGTAAGGGTATACGGTGGGGAATAGACATGAGGTGTGCGGATAGTGTGTGTGGTCTAAGTCTTTAAAAAACACCGGTGTGGAAGTCCGCACCGGTGTATGTATTTAGGTTCTGTGTCTTGTTGGG
>CAJONT010000248.1 GCA_905235975.1 uncultured Prevotella sp. | reverse complement strand
TGCAATGTGACTGCAGCGCTCTAAACCAACTGGGCTACGCCCCTATCTCAATTGCGTTGCAAAGGTAATGCATTTTATTTAATTCGTATAACAAATCTTAGATTTTAACAGAAATTTAACATTCAACTCTTGAAGCTGTTTAGGGCCTCCACCACAAATTCCAGTTCACTGTTCGTTATCACCGCCGACATGGGAAGGCTCACTTCGCAGGCGTGAATCCACTCGGTGACAGGCAGTTGCAGCTTCTGTAATTCCTCGTAGCAAGGTTGTTTGTGCGGAGGTATAGGATAGTGGATTTGCGTCTCCACCCCTTTTTCGTGCATGTGCTTGAGAAATGCCTCACGTTCTTCACAGAAAACTGGGAACTGGTGCCACACATTTTGTTCGTTGTCCATGGCTGCAGGCAGTGTGACAAATTCATTGTCAATATGTTGCAGGTAATAGCGTGCAGCCTGTCTGCGGTGCGCATTGTCGTCATCCAGATGCGGCAGTTTCATGCGAAGGATGGCAGCCTGCAACTCATCCAACCTGCTGTTGCAGCCTTTATACTGAAAATGGTATTTCTCGGCGGAACCATAGTTGGCCATGGCTCGGATGATATCAGCAAGTGTTGCATCGTCGGTGGTGACTGCGCCCCCGTCGCCGAGTGCCCCGAGGTTTTTCGTGGGATAGAAACTGTGGGCTGCGGCATCCCCAAGGGCACCTGTATGCCGACGGTTAAAGCAGCAGCCGTGGCCCTGGGCATTGTCTTCGACTAATTTCAGGCGATGCCTCTTACAGATATCGAGAATCTGTTCATTGTAAGCGCAACGGCCGTACAAATGCACAATCATCAACGATTTCGTACGTTCTGTGACAGCAGCCTCTATCTTTTCGGAGTCAATCTGCAAGGTGTCAGCGCGTGGTTCCACCATAACCGGTTTTAGACCACACTCGCTGACGGCCAAGATGGAAGCGATGTAGGTATTAGCAGGCACAATCACCTCGTCGCCCGGCTGCATACAGCCCATCTGTATGTATGCCTTGTATATCAGTTTTAAGGCATCGAGTCCGTTGCCCACTCCCACACAGCAAGTGCTGCCGATGTAATGGGCATACTCATTCTCAAACTTGCTCACCTCATTCCCGCGTATGTACGTGCCAGAGGCAATCACCCTGTCTACCGCCTCTTGTATGGCGTACTCGTAGGGTGCGTTTACATCGTGCAGATTGAGGAATTGTATCATTATTTTCCTATACAGTGATAGACGAAACCATTCTCATCCATTTCCTCTTTGTCGTAGATGTTTCGTCCGTCAATTACGACAGGGGCTTTCATTGACCGTTTCATCACCCCCCAGCTGGGCAACCGGAACTGCTTCCACTCTGTGAGCAGGAGCATGGCGTCGGCATCGAGCACGGCATCGTACATGTCTTTGGCATAGATGACCGTGTCGCCAATGCGGCGGCGGCATTCGTCCATGGCGACAGGGTCAAAGACCACAACCGTGCAGCCCGCTTTCAGAAGCAGGTCTATTGTCACCAAGGAAGTGGCCTCCCTCATGTCGTCGGTTTCTGGTTTGAATGCCAGGCCCCATACGGCCACCCGTTTGCCCTTCAGGTCGCCGTTGTAGTAACGGTTCAGTTTCTCGAACACCAGTTGCTTCTGCCGTTCGTTCACGTCTTCCACAGCCTGCAGTACGCGCATGTCGTAACCCATCTTCTGGGCAGTTTTGATGAGCGCTTTTACATCTTTGGGGAAGCAGCTTCCGCCATATCCGCAACCAGGATAGAGGAACTTGCGGCCAATGCGGGTGTCGGCACCGATGCCTCTGCGCACCATCTCCACGTCGGCTCCCACGAGTTCGCAGAGGTTGGCGATGTCGTTCATAAAGCTGATGCGCGTGGCAAGCATGGAGTTGGCGGCGTATTTAATCATTTCGGCCGAGGGTATGTCAGTAAAGATAACCCTGAAATTGTTCATCATGAAGGGGCGGTAGAGGCGTGTCATGAGCGACTTTGCCTTTTCGGAATCCACACCCACCACCACGCGGTCGGGACTGAGGAAGTCTTTCACGGCAGCGCCCTCTTTGAGGAACTCCGGATTGGATGCCACGTCGAAGGGTATGTTTTCGCCACGCTTGTCAAGTTCTTGTTGGATGACTTCTTTCACCTTCTTGGCTGTGCCCACGGGGACGGTAGACTTTGTGACGAGCACTGAATAGTGCTTGATGGCCTGTCCGAATTCTCTTGCCACGTTGAGCACATATTTTAAATCAGCAGAGCCGTCCTCATCAGGAGGGGTACCCACTGCACTGAACACCAACGACACATCGTCGATGACCGATTTCAGGTCGGTGGTGAACTTCAATCGTCCCTCGCGCAGATTGCGGAGCACGATTTCTTCCAGGCCTGGTTCGTAAATGGGAATTTTCCCGTTGTTGAGCGCATTGATTTTTTCTTCGTCAATGTCTACGCAATATACATGGACACCCATCTCGGCAAAGCAGGCACCACTCACTAAACCCACATAGCCGGTTCCAACTACTGCTACATTCATAAATTGTATGGAAATATGATTAAAATTCGTTTTTACTTATAAAAGAAGCAAGGTTCCATTTCCTCCAAGGGCTTGTTTCTTTCATCTTTCTTGGAAAGAATCATCTTCTCGACAGGAATCTGCCAGTCAATCTGCAAGGCGGGGTCGTTCCATGCCACAGCACCTTCACATTCGGGGTGATAGAAATTGTCGCATTTGTATTGGAAAATTACCTCTTCTGACAGTACGCTGAACCCATGGGCGAAGCCACGGGGCAAAAACAGCATGTAGTGATTGTCTTCAGAAAGTTCGCACGATACCCATTTGCCGTATGTCGGCGACCCTTTCCTGATGTCTACTGCCACATCCAACACCTTTCCACGAACCACTCTCACCAGTTTGGCCTGTGGGAAAGGCGGCTTTTGGAAATGCAGTCCTCTCAGCACGCCATAGGAGGATTTGCTCTCATTGTCTTGCACAAAATTGACAGGGTAAATCAGTCTGTCGAATTCTCTCTGTGAGAAAGATTCGAAGAAATAGCCCCTTGCATCTTCAAACACTTTAGGCTTTAAGATAACGACATCTTTTATGGCAGTTTCAATGAGTTCCATTTGTAGACCTTAGAAATTTGATGCAAACTTACACATTTTTATTCAAATAGAATAATTTTTTTCAATATTTATATGTATGTTTGCATGCTCAATAAAGAAATATGGATAATTACGAACGAAAACAATACAGATATTCTCGGTTGCTTACAGGTATATTCCTCCTGTTTGCAATCCATGCAAATGATTCATTTGCACAAACTTCACCTAAGTCTAACCCCCTACCCTTCAACGACATGGAAACATTAGTAGTACATAAAATTGCCGTACCCACCCCAAAAGCAGAGAATCTTCCGGCTGTGCTTGATGCTTCAGACGCAGAATGGCATCAAATCGCACATGTAAACTGGCCGGAGAAGTTCCCCTATTGTCCTGATGTCCGTTTCAGGATTGCACACAACGGCATGTCGATCCTGCTCGAATATCAGGTGACAGAGCAGCAGGTGAAGGCTGAGGTGAAGGAAGACAACGGCAAGGTGTTTCGTGACGCATGCTGCGAGTTCTTTCTCAGGCCCCAGGCCGATGGACATTATTATAATATGGAGACCAATTGCATTGGCACGATGCTGATGGAAGTGGGCATGAAACGCGGGCTCTCGCGTGAGATGGCTCCTGCCCATATCCTGTCCCGTGTGGACAGGTGGGCTTCGCTGGCAAACTGTGCAGGACCACTGCCTTCCGGCACCTGTACCTGGCAACTGGCGCTCGTCATTCCGTGCAGCACTTTCTTTAAAGACCACATCAAGGATGTCTCAGGCATGACAATGACAGGCAATTTCTACAAGACAGGCGACGGCCTCGACGTGCCGCACTACGTGTCGTGGAGTCCTATCCACACTCCGAACCCCGATTTTCACACGCCGACGTTTTTCGGGAAAATAGAATTTGAATAACTGCAAAAAAAATATTGTAAAACATGTAATAAAAGGCATTGAAAGTTCGTTAAGGAAATATAACCCCTTAACGACATCGCCTATGAAACATTTTACACCTGATGATGTAAACCCATCTGAAAACACACTGAACCTGATACGTCTTTTTGCCTACACATACCGTATCATACACGTTGGCGGCAAAGATGAAGTGTTCTGTATAAATTGAGCAGAGGGAATGAGTGTTTTAGTATCACCTTCATTGCTGGCTGCTGACTTTACCAACCTACAGCACGAAATCGACATGATAAACTCCAGTGAGGCCGACTGGCTTCACATGGATATCATGGACGGTGTCTTTGTACCGAATATCTCGTTTGGCTTCCCCGTGCTTGAAGGGGTTTCCAAGATATGCAAGAAACCGCTCGATGTGCACTTTATGACAGTGCATCCTGAACATTATGTCGAATCCACTGCTCGCATGGGTGCCATGATGATGAACGTGCACTATGAGGCCTGTGTGCATCTGCACCGAACCGTGGACACGATACACAAAAGCGGGATGAAGGCCGGTGTGACCCTCAACCCCACTACCCCCGTGGTGATGCTTGAAGACATCATCAGTGATGTGGACATGGTGTTGCTGATGAGCGTCAACCCCGGCTTCGGCGGACAGAAATTCATCGAAAACACGCTGACCAAAGTTAAACGGCTCCGTGAATTGATAGACAGCCACAACAGCAAGGCCCTTATCGAGGTGGACGGCGGCGTGCAGCAGACCACTGCGCCCCGACTGGTAGAGGCTGGTGTCGATGTGCTGGTAAGCGGCAGCTTTATCTTCCAGGCGAGCGACCCTCACGCTGCAGTCAGCTACCTCAAACATTTGTAGAATGCTTTCGGGCTGGACGAGACAACTCATCCAGCCCGAAAACTATAGATAGCTGTAAAAATCAGTACAGTTGCAGAGCGATGTCATGTGCCTTTGCCATGCGGCGAAGGTTAAGGATGGCATAGCGCATTCTTCCGAGCGAGGTGTTGATGCTGACACCGGTAGCTTCGGCAATTTCCTTGAACGACATATCCTGATAGAACCGCATGAACACCACTTCGCGCTGTGTGGCGGGAAGCATGTTCATCATTTTCCTGACATCGGCCATCACCTGGTCGTTGACGAATTGGCTCTCTATATTCAAGTCCATATAGTCGTCACCTTTCAGGTTGGAGAGGTCGTTGTTCTCGGTCTGGTCCACGATGCGCTCCGACTTCTGCTCACGATAGAGGTCCATGATGACATTGTGTGCAATGCGCATGAGCCATGCGGCGAACTTACCTGTCGTGGCATATTTGCGCTGATGCAACTTGGTAATCACTTTCACGAAAGTCTCCTGGAAGAT
>CAJONT010000247.1 GCA_905235975.1 uncultured Prevotella sp. | reverse complement strand
TCAAGGAATTTCTGATAGAGAAGCGCGACCCCGAGGGCATCCACAACCTCTCCGGCGGCGGCAGCGGCCTCAGCCGCAACGTGCCGACAGCACGCATCGGTGGACTGGCAGCTGCCGAAAAGCCTTCCATCTGGCAGCGAGGCCACGAAAAACGCATCGTGCGATAACCGGGGCGCCGCTCATGGTGCCTATGACGAGACCATTGGATGGCGACAAAGACGAGACCACAGGATGGTGCCTATGACGAGACCACTGGATGATGCCTAAGACGAGACCACTGGATGGCGCCTAAG
This sequence comes from uncultured Prevotella sp., assembly GCA_905235975.1. GTDB lineage: Bacteria > Bacteroidota > Bacteroidia > Bacteroidales > Bacteroidaceae > Prevotella. The sequence goes on along the minus strand of CAJONT010000247.1, from coordinate 5,879 downwards.
ACGAGACCACTGGATGGTGCCTATGACGAGACCACTGGATGATGCCTAAGACGAGACCACTCGATGGTGTGCCTAAGACGAGACCATTGAATGGCGCCTAAGACGAGACCACTGGATGGCGCGTAAGATGGAGCCACAATAAGACGACACGATAACGACGATAAGAATACAACAGGATGACGACAGAAAAAGAGACAGAGGCGATACGCGCCATTGTGGCAGAGAACCACCGCCGGAACGCACAGATAGGACAGCCCTTCGACCCTGAGACGGGGGTGGGCTGCCCTTTGCCGCGCCAGGCGGTCATCATCGCCGAGGTGAACGGCGGGAAGCCCATCTACGTGCCCACCACCCTGCTCAGCGTGCCCCTTGCGGCAGGCATCGTGGCGGCAGGGTCGATAGACAGTTATGCACGGGCACACGACATGAGCTACACCCGCACACGCGACCTGTTTGAGGTGACACGATGCCGCCACGACTTCTGCTACTGGGCGGCACACCATGTGCGTATCAAGCCCAAGAGCGGCGGCGAGGATGCACCCTTCGTGCTGAACCGTCCGCAGCGCCACCTGCTGCAAGCCTTCGAGGAGGCACGCACCGCCGAGAAGCCCATCCGCGTGGTGCTGCTCAAGGCGCGGCAGTGGGGCGGCTCCACGCTGACCCAACTCTACATCGCCTGGCTGCAGCTGCTGCACAAAAAAGGGCTCAACTCGCTCATCGTGGGGCATGTGAAGTCGGCCTCCGCCGAGGTGAGCGCCATGTTCGACAAGCTGTTGGAGCACTACCCTGCCCACCTGCTCGACATCGAGGAGGAGCCCGCAAAGCGCAGCGGGCGCAACGAGCGCAAGAAGGCACTTATCAAGGGCGACCGCTTCTCGCCGCTCATCCGCCACCTCCCCCAGCGCAACTGCAAGATCAAGATCGGTTCGGCAGAGACGCCCAACTCGGCACGCGGCGGCGACTCTGCCTTGGTGCACTGCACGGAGGTTGCCTTCTGGCGCAAGACCGACAACAAGACGCCTGAAGACATCGTGCGCTCTGCCTGCGCGGGCGCCCTCTACAAGCCCCTCACCATGATTGTGTACGAGTCGACAGCCAACGGCATGGGCAACTATTTCCACCGCGAGTATATGGCGGCAAAGAACGGCGAGTCGCAGTTCAAGTCGGTATTCGTAGCGTGGTGGCAGATAGAGCAGTATGCCCTGTCGCTGCCCGACGAGACAGCCTTCGCCACCCATCTCTACCAACAGCGGCACCGCGAAGACACCACGTCCTACCGGGAGGAGCCGGGGCAGTATCTGTGGCACCTCTGGGAGGCCGGTGCCACCTTGGAAGCCCTCGCGTGGTACTGCATGGAGCGGCGCAAATACGACGACCACGGCGACATGGCCGCCGAATACCCCTCCGACGACATCGAAGCCTTCCAGCACTCCGGCGCACAGGTGTTCGCGCCACGGCAGATAGAGGGCCTGCGCGCCACCTGCCGTCCACCCCGTGCCACCGGCGACGTGCAGGCCCGCGGTCTGAAAGGACCTGCCGCCCTCGACGGCCTGCACTTCGTGGAGGGCGGCAGGGGCCTGCTGCATGTGTGGGACTGGCCCGAGACCTGCGAAGGCGAACGTATGATGCACCGCTACCTGTGCGTAGTGGACATCGGTGGCAGGAGCAAGAAGGCCGACTGGAGCGTGATATGCGTGATGGACCGCTACTGGATGACCTTCGGCGACAAACCCGCGGTGTGCGCACAGTGGTACGGCCACTGCGACATGGACCAGTTGGCGTGGAAGGCGGTGCAGATAGCGCAGTGGTACGACGAGGCACTGTTGGTGATAGAGAGCAACACGATAGAAACCCACGACAGCGACCGCTGGGTAGAGGGCGGCGACCAAGCACCCTACATCTTCCGCGCCATACGCGATGTGTACCATAACCTGTACACGCGGCGGCAGACGGCGGAGGAAATCAAGAACCACACGCCGGTGAAATACGGCTTCCACACCAATGTGAAGACAAAGCCGGAGATTATCAGCACATTGGTGGAATGCGTGAGGGAAAGACTCTACGTGGAGCGCGACGAAAGGTGCCTGCAGGAACTGTCCACCTACGTGCGGCGGCAGAACGGCTCGTACGGCGCCACAGAAGGCGCACACGACGACCTGCTGATGACAAGGGCCATCGGACTGCATGTGGCGCTGCATGAAATGCCCCTGCCCTATGTGGCAGGGGAAAAGAGGAAGAACCCGACTCAAGGGAAGACCGACAGCCAACTAACGCTCTGGTAGACAGGAAAGGAGGCTTGTCGGAAGCCACTAAAAAAGGGAATCAGCGCTTTGAACACTGATCCCCCAAGGAATAATCCTATCCGACATAGGACGTTAAAAACCGTATGGTTATATTCATTACATATGCAAATTTAATGCATTAGCATCAAAAGTGTACCCATTTAGTGAGTAATTTAACCTATTTTAATACATAATTATTACATCGGGCACTTTCATTTTATGTATTTACGCCCCTGAATGAGATAGATGCCGCGCGGCAGTGCAGAGAGATCGGGGATGCCGTCGGTGACGGTGACATCCGACACCTTGCGGCCATCGGGCAGGTAGACAGAGGCACGACTTGTATGAGTCGGCACGGCAGGTGCTGCCACCGCCATGATGCTCTCGTCGCAGATGCTGAGCACACTCTGCGGCACCTCCTCGCTGCCAGTGAACAAGAACCAGCCGGTGAAGGGATGCGCCGTGCCCTCGCCGTAGGTAAACGCCGTGCCCTCCTCGTTGAGGAAGAAGGCGTTGAGCGATTGTGCCGCATACGTCCCGCAGAAGGCGTAGTCGCCGTGACTCACCGGTTGGGGAGTCGTCGTCGACAGCATCACGTCATGTCCTTTGAATCGCAGCAGTTTGCCCTGCAGCAGGTAGTTTGGTCCGAAAGAGGCATCGGGCACAGCCACGATATAGGGTGTGGCAGCCTGCCACTCATCGACGTGTGAGAAGACCACCTTCCCATCATTAGCCATAAAAGCGAACTCCTTGACCCAGAAGTCCTTGAGCGAGTCTTCCGAGTTGCGGAACCAGTCGATGAGGCGATCGTCGGTGACATTGAGCACCTCTTCGACCTTGAAGGGGAGCACCATGGAGAGCCATCCCCCATGACCGTCGGTGCCAAGCGACGGGGTGATATCGAAGGTTACCTCATCGGCCGTGAAGGGCAGCGGCACAAAGAAATCGTAGCCCTCGTAGAGCCGCGTGAGGGCGGCATGGCCGCCGAAGATGCAGTTGTGATCGGAGTAATCGGAGTAATCGGAGTGATCGGAGTGATCGGAGTAATCGGAGTGATCGGAGTAATCGGAGTAATCAGAGTAATCGGATATTCCGGATTTTCCGGATATTCCGGATTTTCCGGATTTTCCGGATATTCCGGTGGTTTCGGAGAGGGCGGTATTATTGTGGGGGGTAGTGCTTAGATAATAGAGGGTGTTGGGGTTTTGGTTGGGGAGGAAGAGGGCCTCTTGGCCTGGCACGTTGGTGAGGTCGACGGCGAGGGCAGCTTCGGGGAGGGGGCCTTCTGGGGCGCGGTGCAGAGACCCGTCGACAAGCCAGTAGGGCACTGCCGCTACGAGCTGGAAGGTATCGGTGCGTGCCGCCTCTACCCCATCGGAATAGAGCACGCGCAACACATATCGCTCTCCATATTGCGCCATCTCGTCGGTGATAGTGGCTTCGAGATGCTTGCGGGCCGAAGGATAGAGCGAGAGGGTGTCGCACCACAGCGTCACATCCGGCTGACCGGGTGTGGAGAGCACGGCGCTGCACAGGTCGGCGAAGTCGTTCTCACCCCCATGCGTGACCTGCACATCCACCTGCAGCGGGCAACCCAACCATTGCTTGTGCTCGTTGTCGGCATAGTCGACGGTGAACTGCGTGAAGAGGGCACGTTCGTTCACCATGAACGTATCCTCTTTCAGGCGGTTGTAGCCGTACCTGTCGGTAGAGAGCACCACGTGTGCCAATCCCGCTTTATCCGGAATGAAATAGAAGTCGACCGAGTCGGCGGCATGTGCCTGGAGGTGTGCCCATTCGCATGCCACGGCGGTGCCGTTGACCAGCAGGTAAAGTGTGCCTTTGTAGTCGAAGTCGTCGATGTTTTCGCAGACCGCATGCAGCAGCGTCTTCTCCCCTACGAAGGCAGAGACGCAGCGGGCGTTGCTGACCGTCATGGCAGGAACAGGCTCCGGCTCGTTGACCTCGCTGAAGGAGACAGTACCATCGGCTACGACGACCTCCACATAATGCCGGTCGGTGCCGTGGCAGTCGAACCATTCATCCGTACCGTAGACCTGACTCCGAATCAGCAGACGGTAGGTGCCGTCGTCGAGCCCCGGAGCGAACGCCGTGAGATTGAATGTGGAAAGATATTGTCCGGAGGGGACGAAAAAGCGGTTTGTAATGACCTTTGAATCAATCAGTTCCCCCTCTTTGTAGAGCGCAATGCCATAGTTGAAGCGGGTGCGCTGAGATGCCCAACTGATGACACGGTAGCGCAGCGTAACACCGTCGATGCCCACCTCGGGGTTGTAGGGTACAGCGTTTGCCGTGGTAATCTTGACCGAGTCGCAGAAGAGACGGTCGCCGTTGGGGTCTTCGATGAATTCATAATCGTCCGACGGCGGTTGGATGCCGATGACGACCCTCTGGTAGAAGGTATATCCGCCAAGGTCGACACCCCCGTCGGTACGCGCCTGCTGCAAGTTGAGCGCCTGAAGCCGGAACCATCCGTTTCCGTTTCCTCCGAATCCCCAGTTGATGTGGAAGAAGCCGTCGCCATTGTATCCGTCGCACACGAAGGCATGCGAATTGCCTCTTGCGCTCTGCCCGGAGTAGAGCACGGGATGCCCCTTGGCGAGTTCGTTGTAGACGAGTGCGTTCCACCCGTCGACATCGAAGGAGGTGCGGTAGAGCGTCTCCACATGACTGTCGTAGCCGAAGGAGGCGGCAAAGGCATCGGGGCAGTTGTAGACATTGGAAGCGGAGCCGTTGACGCTGTAACTCATTTGCACGGAGTTTCCGGCATAGTGCATGAGGTGCGCCACTGCCTGTATCTGCTCCTGCGAAGGCCCGTCGTCGTAGGCCGTGAGCATTTCGTTCCAGTTGAAAGTGGTGGGAGGAAGCGCGGCATAGTTGGTGCCGCCCACCGAATAGGCCGGTATCTCGGCTGTCTCGCCCTCCGGCCAACGCCAGAAGTACATAATCTGTGCCATGGCCGTCGCAACGCAACCCGTCCATGTGGGCTGTCCGTCGACGGTGGGGCATTCGGCATTGTAGGGAGCGCCTTGATTCCATGTGGTGGTGAGGAGCGGTGCGATGTACTCCCACCCCTCTGGAGCCTGCCAAGGCGCAGGTTGTGCGGCCCCTTCCATCTGGCAGGCGTAATCGGCGAGCCATTCTCGGAGGTTCTCGTCGAGCGCATCGACAGAGAGCGCACCTTCGGTGGAATAGCCGAGCACCGCATCGGCGGTATCGTCGCCCGCTACGATGACGAAGCCACCTGTGGGATTATTGACCACATAGAGCGGCACGGTGGCCTGTGCGCGGTGGGCAAACGCCGCTCGCGGCACCTCTTGGACAGAAAGCGTGCCGTTCACTGTCACGCCCTGCTGAGCGAGGAAGCGTGACGCCATTTGGCGAGCCTGTGTAAGGCTGACGGGGGCTGCCGATGCAACAATGCAGAGCCACCCTATGGAGATTGCAAGAAAAATACGTTTCATGGTGCAAAAATATAAAAAAAAAGTGATATGGCGATAGCTTTATGGAGAATAATCGGAGAGAGCGGAGGAATCGGAGGAATCGGAGTAATCGGAGTAATCGGAGTAATCGGAG
>CAJONT010000246.1 GCA_905235975.1 uncultured Prevotella sp. | reverse complement strand
TCTCCTTTTGTAGTTGCTTGTTCTGCTCAACGATGGCACTTGCATTCTGCATAGCTTTGCGGTAGAGCGACTTGCCTAATTTCAGGATGTCCTGCTTTTGGGCTTCCTTGGCTTGCATGAGCTGGCCGTATAGATTATTTCCGCAGGCAAATTGAAGAATGGAAAGAACAAGGTCAAATAATTGAAGAAGAGTATGTGTATCTTTTGGTTTGTCTGTTAGAATCAGTATCTGATGTGTCTAATACAGCTGGTGTGTATTATAGTTCTTTGGGGCCAAACTCTATATAATTGCCGTTTGATATCTGTAATAATCAAATAGCGTGTAACTCATTGAGCTACACGCTATTTGATTTCGATATTTAGGATTGTTGCCTAATAATTTACTTCACCTCCTCAAAGTCGGCGTCTTGGATGTCGTCGTTCGGGTTGCTCTGGCCGCCGGCCTGCTGACCGCCGTTGAAGCCGCCTTGGTTGAAGCCGCCCTGGTTGAAGTCGGCACCGGGCTGCTGACCGCCGGCCTGTTGATACATCTTGGCGCTGGCTGCCTGCATCACCTGGTTCAGGTTGTTGATGGCATTGTCGATGGCTGCGATGTCGCCGCTCTTGTGGGCATCCTTCAGCTGCTGCAGGGCAGCGTCCACACCGGCGCGCTCACCGCCCAGCTTGTCGCCGTTCTCGTTCAGGAAGGTCTCTGTCTGGAAGATCATCGAGTCGGCCTGGTTCAGCTTGTCGATGCGCTCACGCTCCTTCTTGTCGGCCTCGGCGTTGCGTTCTGCCTCTGCCTTCATGCGCTCAATCTCCTCCTTGCTCAGACCCGACGAAGCCTCGATGCGGATGGCCTGCTCTTTGCCTGTGGCCTTGTCTTTGGCCGACACCTTCAGAATACCGTTGGCGTCGATGTCGAACGATACCTCAATCTGAGGAATGCCGCGGCGTGCGGGAGCGATACCGGTGAGGTTGAACTGGCCGATGCTCTTGTTCTGAGCAGCCATGGGGCGCTCGCCCTGGAGCACGTGGATGGTCACCTCAGTCTGGTTATCGGCAGCGGTGGAGAACACCTGGCTGCGGTTGCAGGGGATGGTGGTGTTGGCGTCGATAAGCTTTGTCATCACACCGCCCAGGGTCTCGATACCGAGGGTAAGCGGAGTCACGTCGAGCAGCACGATGTCCTGTCCGGTCTCGTTGTTCAGGATGGCACCCTGAATGGAAGCACCGACGGCCACCACCTCGTCGGGGTTCACACCCTTCGACGGCTCTTTGCCGAAGTAGTTCTTCACGAGGGTCTGGATGGCGGGGATACGGCTCGAACCGCCCACGAGAATCACCTCGTCAATCTGGCTTGTGGTGAGCTTGGCATCAGCCACGGCTTTCTGGCAGGGTGCCAGACAGGCCTGGATAAGGCTGTGAGCCAGTTGCTCGAACTTGGCACGGGTGAGGGTCTTCACCAGATGCTTGGGCACACCGCCCACCGGCATGATGTAGGGCAGGTTGATTTCTGTCGAGGTAGTGCTTGAAAGTTCAATCTTTGCTTTCTCGGCAGCTTCCTTCAGGCGCTGCATGGCCATCGGGTCCTGTGAGAGGTCGGCACCCTCGTCGTTCTTGAACTCCTGCACTAACCAGTCGATAATCACCTGGTCGAAGTCGTCACCGCCCAGATGGGTGTCGCCGTTGGTGGAGAGCACTTCGAACACGCCGCTTCCGAACTCAAGGATGGAGATATCGAATGTACCGCCACCGAGGTCGAACACAGCAATCTTCATGTTCTTGTTGGCTTTGTCGAGACCGTAGGCCAGAGCGGCGGCTGTGGGCTCGTTCACGATGCGCTTCACTTCGAGACCGGCTATCTGTCCGGCTTCCTTGGTGGCCTGGCGCTGTGAGTCGCTGAAGTAGGCGGGCACGGTGATCACGGCTGCCGTCACTTCCTCGCCGAGATAGTCCTCAGCGGTCTTCTTCATCTTCTGCAGCACCATGGCTGAGATTTCCTGCGGGGTGAACTTGCGGCCGTCGATATCCACGCGGGGATAGCCGTTCTCGTTCACTACGTTAAAGGGCACGCGGTCGCACTCCTTGCGGCACTGTTCATAGGTCTCGCCCATGAAGCGCTTGATGCTGTACACGGTGTTCTTGGGGTTGGTGATGGCCTGACGCTTGGCGGGGTCGCCCACCTTGCGCTCGCCGTCTTTCACAAAGCCCACCACGCTCGGGGTAGTGCGCTTACCTTCGCTGTTGGCTATCACAACAGGCTCGTTGCCTTCAAATACGGATACACACGAGTTTGTGGTTCCGAGGTCTATACCAATAATTTTTCCCATAGTTGTATTTATTTTATTTTGTTTGTTGATTTTCTTGTCCGTGGACGATTGTCCGAATATTATCCTGCAAATGGTGTGCCAAAGACACCGAAAACAAAAGAAAAGCGACAGAAAATGTGACATTATGTCGCACTTTCTGTCGCTTTCTGTCTTTTCTCCTGTCGCAGCGCGTGGAGTTTTGGCATTAATCCTCAGTCTCTGCGGGCTCTTCGTCGTCTTGGGCGAGTTTGTCGGACACGGAACTTCCGTTGATGGCAGCCATTATGCGGGCCTCCAGTTCTTCGCAGAGTTCGGGGTTGTCTTTCAGCAGTGCCAAGGTGGCATCGCGTCCTTGTGCCAGTCTGCTTCCCTCGTAGGAGAACCAGGAGCCGCTCTTCTTGATGATTTCGTACTCCACGCCCATGTCCACGATTTCGCCTACCTTGCTGATGCCCTCGCCGAAGAGGATGTCGAACTCGGCCTTGCGGAATGGAGGAGCCACCTTGTTCTTTACTACGCGCACGCGAGTGTGGCTACCGATGGCCTCGTCGCCGTCTTTCAGCGTTGTCACGCGGCGTATGTCGATACGCACGCTGGCATAGAACTTCAGGGCGTTGCCGCCGGTGGTGGTCTCAGGGTTGCCGAACATCACACCGATCTTCTCGCGCAGCTGGTTGATGAAGATGCAGGTGGTCTTGGTCTTGCTGATGGTGCCGGTGAGCTTGCGCAGTGCCTGGCTCATGAGGCGTGCCTGCAGACCCACTTTGTTGTCGCCCATGTCGCCTTCAATCTCCGACTTCGGTGTAAGGGCGGCCACGGAGTCGATGACGATGATGTCAATGGCCGAGGAGCGTATCAGCTGGTCGGCTATTTCAAGAGCCTGCTCGCCGTTGTCGGGCTGCGATATCCAGAGGTTGTCTACGTCCACGCCAAGGTTGGCGGCATAGAAGCGGTCGAAGGCGTGCTCTGCATCAATGAAAGCGGCTATGCCGCCTGCTTTCTGGGCTTCGGCGATGGCATGGATGGCCAGCGTGGTCTTACCAGACGACTCAGGACCGAAGATTTCTATGATGCGGCCTTTGGGGTAGCCTCCCACGCCGAGTGCGGCATTCAGACCGATACTGCCGGTGGGTATCACCTCCACATTCTCTACTTTTTCTTCGCCCAGTTTCATGATAGAGCCTTTGCCGAAGTCTTTCTCTATCTTCGACATGGCGGCCTGCAGGGCTTGCAGTTTGCCCTCCGGGGTGTTCAGGGGGCTTTGCGGTTGATTGATTTTCTTTGCCATTTAAGGTATGTTCTTTTAATTATGAATATCTTTTATTTCACTGACGGGGCTGCCTACAGTTCCAAGTCGCCGTCGAACACCTCGTGCCAGGGCAGGCCTTGCTTGTTGAGCTGCTCCATGAAGGGATCCGGGTCGAAGTCTTCCACATTCCATACGCCGGGCTTGCGCCACAGGCCTTTGAAGAACATCATGGCACCTATCATGGCGGGCACACCGGTGGTGTAGCTCACACCCTGCATGCCGGTTTCCTGGTAGGCGGCTTGGTGCGAGCAGTTGTTGTACACATAGTAGGTGCGCTCGCGACCGTCTTTCAGTCCGCGTATGCGGCAACCTATGCTGGTCTCGCCGTCGTAGTTCTCTCCCAGGTCCTGCGGGTTGGGCAGCACGGCTTTGAGGAACTGAAGGGGCACGATCTTTACCTTGGCTGTGCCGGTGCCGTCGGCCAGGGGGGCCTCATATTCAATCTCGTCGATGCGGCTCATGCCAATGTTCTGTATCACGTCAAGGTGCTTGAGATACTGCTCGCCGAAAGTCATCCAGAACCGGGCTTGCTTGATGGTGGGATAGTTCTTCACCAAGCTCTCCAGCTCCTCGTGGTGCATCAGGTAGCTCTCGCGCGGACCTATGTTGGGATAGGTGAGGGCTTTGTGCACCTCCAACGGTTCGGTCTCTATCCACTCGCCGTCTTTGTAATACAGACCCTTCTGCGTAATCTCGCGGATGTTTATTTCAGGGTTGAAGTTGGTGGCGAAGGCTTTGTGGTGATTGCCGGCATTGCAGTCTACGATGTCCAGATACTGTATCTCGTCGAAATGGTGCTTGGCAGCATAGGCGGTGTAAATGCCGCTCACGCCCGGGTCGAAACCGCAGCCCAGTATGGCGGTAAGGCCGGCCTGCTCGAAACGCTCCTTGTAGGCCCACTGCCAGCTGTACTCGAAGTGTGCCTCGTCTTTCGGCTCATAGTTGGCGGTGTCCAGGTAGTGGCAGCCGCAGGCCAGACAGGCCTCCATGATGGTGAGGTCCTGATAGGGCAGAGCCAGATTCACCACCAGTTCGGGCTGGTAGTCGTTGAAGAGGGCCTTCAGCTGTTCCACATCGTCGGCATCCACCTGTGCGGTCTTGATGTCCATGTTGTATCCCTTCTTGTGGATGGCCTCTACTATCTGGTCGCATTTCTCCTTGCGGCGGGAGGCTATCATGAAATCGGTGAACACGTCTGCATTCTGCGCTATCTTGAATGCTGCCACGGTGGCCACGCCACCAGCGCCTATCATTAATACTTTGCTCATTGTGTTTTGATGGTTTTTATTTGTGTTTTGTCTTTCTTGGTTCGGTAGGGTGGGGCGGGTCAGAGATTCTGCAGTTCCTCGCCCCTGATGCCCAAGGCGTTCATGAGCGAGTAGCCGAGTATCTCCTGGCGGAAGTTGCCGCCCGGCATGGGTTGCATGGCCAGCACGGTGATGCGCTTCTCGTCGTCGGCACGACGCAGCGCCAGTCGCACGCTCTCGTAGTATTGCTCGTCGGGTATCAGGATGAGCCGTTTCACCTCGCGGGCCGAACAGCCCAGCGCCACTGTGCTGAGGAAGAGCTCTTCCTTGTCGGCGATGCGTTCTTCGCTCACCGCGCTCAACACAAATTCGCCCAGGTTGTCGCTGAAGGCCTTGGCATGCAGTTCGTCGGCATAGTCGCCGGGGGTGAAGTTTTCCAACCTCTGGCTCCCGCTGCGGTGTATGAATACCACTTGGGTCTGCTCTTTTCCTTCGCGCACACCGCCGTCGAGCGCCACGCAGTCTATCCAGCGTGCCGTATCGGCCTTGGGGATGCGGCGGTTCAGCATCCGTTCAAAATTTACGGTCAGGTCGAAAGCCACTTTGTCTATGTAGTCGGCATCGACTATTATCATGTTGTCGCAGGTCACTGCCACCTGCCCTGTGTCTGTGTTCATTGGGACAAAGATACGCATTTTATCCGAAATAAACGTGAAACAGACGTTTTATTCAATTTTTTTTGTCAGATTGTCTTCTGTCTCATCCTGCAAGAAAAGTTTCAGTGGCAGATTTTGAAATCTTTTTCGTCAATTATACGTTTCTATTTTTCCCACTCTTGTCTATTTTGATTAACTTTGCAGCCGAGAAACGCAAAAACATTTTAATACCTAAATCATAAAATGACAACTTTGACTCTGGCGATTGTAATCGTGTTTGTAATGGGCTACCTGTGCATAGCCCTTGAGAGTGGATTGAAAGTGAACAAGGCGGCCATCGCTTTGTTGATGTGTGTGGGATGCTGGACCCTCTTCATGGTGGATCCGGGTAGCTATCTGCATGAGGCTACCGATAATATCAGCCTCCTGGTGAGCGAGGTGCTCAAGAACCACCTGGGCGACACCAGCGAGACCCTCTTCTTCCTGATGGGTGCCATGACGATTGTGGAGATAGTCGACAAGAACGGCGGATTCAACTTCGTGCGCGACACGATGATGACGTCCAACAAACGTTCGCTCATGTGGCGTATTGCCTTCATGACCTTCTTCCTTTCGGCCATCCTCGACAACCTCACCACCAGTATCGTGATGATTATGGTGCTCCGTAAGCTTGTCTACGACCACAATGACCGTATGAAATATGCTGCCATGGTGATTATCGCTGCCAACAGTGGTGGCGCTTTCTCGCCCATTGGCGACGTGACCACCATCATGCTTTGGATTAAGGGTATGATTACCACAAAGGGTGTCATCACGGAAATCTTTGTGCCCTCACTCGTGTCGATGGTCGTACCGGCCTTCATCATGCAGTATATGTTCAAGGGTGAGTTGGCATCGCCCAAGAAAGAATCGGAAAAGAAAGAGAATGTGTTCTCCGACAATCAGCGCCACATCATCTTCTTCCTCGGTGTGGGCGGCCTTATGTTCGTGCCTGTGTTCCGCTATCTCACCAACCTGCCTCCGTTCATGGGCATCCTCTTGGTGCTCGGTCTGCTCTGGTCTGCCACCGAATTCTTCTACCGTGGTGTGCCGCAGAAGAAAGACAATTTCTCGCAGAGGGTGACCAAACTGCTCTCCAACATCGACCTCTCCACTATCCTCTTCTTCCTCGGTATCCTGATGGCCGTGGCTTGTCTGGAAGAGGTGGGTGTGCTCACTGCACTGGGCAAGGAACTTGATGCCGTTTCGGGCGGCAACCACTATCTCGTCACCGGTGTCATCGGTGTCATTTCGAGCATCGTCGACAATGTGCCCCTCGTGGCAGGCTGCATGGGTATGTATCCCATCGCCGAGGTGGGCGATTTCGCCGTCGACGGCGTGTTCTGGCAGCTTCTGGCCTACTGTGCCGGCGTGGGCGGCAGCATGCTCATCATCGGCAGTGCTGCGGGTGTGGTGGTCATGGGTCTGGAGAAGATTACCTTTGGATGGTATCTGCGCCGCATCACCTGGATTGTGTTCGTGGGCTATATCGCCGGTATGTTCTCCTATTGGCTCCTGCGCACCTTCCTGCTTGGATAGTTAAGTTTTTCCTGTCAGGAAATTATTTGAACCCCGAAGAGCCCCAAAAGTCCAT
>CAJONT010000245.1 GCA_905235975.1 uncultured Prevotella sp. | reverse complement strand
GGCGTTTAAGGAAAAGCTGATGCTGAGTATCGACAGCCGGGATGCCATCGAGGTGCTCACCAACGAGAATTTCTTCGATGATGCCGAAGAAGACGGCTCGCAGGATAACAGCAGGAAACGCTGGAGCAACAACCTGTGGTAATCTCTCTGTGGGCAAAAACATAGCCTCGGAGGCGCACATAGCAGTGCGCCTCCGGTGAAACAAAAGTAGAGGGTGTGTCACGCCCTGAAAGGGCAAAAGCATTGGTTAATAGTGTTTTTGCCCTTATTTTGAAACACCTAAACGGCATTTCGCCTCTTCCAACACTTCTATCACGCGGTCGCACCACTGGTCGAATGCCTCGTCTTCTTGCTGGCATTCCGGATGCGCTTGGATATAGGCGAGGCAGCGGCGCACACCCTCTTCATAGCGCACGGTGGCCTTGAAACCGGGTACGGCACGCTTCAGCTTGCTGCAGTCGAACACCACCGATACGGCTTTGTCGCCCAGCAGGTTGCCCGTCATGTCGTAAGCCTCGGGTGCCACGGCGCGAAGGAAGTCAGACGATACGTGGTAGGGCTTGTAGGGCACACCGAGACAGGCTGCCACGGTGCCGTAGATCTGGTCCCATGAGAGCGTCTCGTCCGACATAATCTGAAAGGCTTCGCCGATGGCATGCGGATTGCCTAACAGACCGATGAAACCGCGGGCGAAGTCTTCATTCCATGTCATGGTCCAAAGCGAACTGCCGTCGCCGTGCACGATGACGGGTTTGCCCTCCATCATGCGCTTGATGACCTGCCACGACCCTTTCTTGCCGTGCACACCCACCGGGATGCTCCGCTCGCAGTAGGTGTGGCTGGGGCGTACGATGGTCACCGGGAATCCCGTCTCGCGGTAACTGTCCATCAGCAATCGCTCGCAGGCAATCTTGTCGCGGGAATATTGCCAGTAGGGGTTCACGAGCGAGGTGCTCTCGCTCACGATATGGCTGCGTGCCGGCTTGTGGTAGGCCGAAGCCGAACTGATGTACACATACTGGCGTGTGCGCCCGCTGAACAGGCGGATGTCTCGCTCCACCTGTGCGGGTACAAAGCCGATAAACTCGCACACGGCATCGAACTGCACACCGTCGATGGCACGCAGCACCTCCGCCTCTTGGTTGATGTCCACCGTTACCTGTTTCACACCTTCCGGCACCTCATGGCGGCGGGTGCCTCTGTTCAGTAGCCACAGTTCATGGTTGCTCTCTGCCAACTGGCGCGTGATGGCACTGCTGATGGTGCCTGTGCCGCCAATAATCAGTATTCTCATGGTATCTGTTTTCGGGTGTTTATCTTGCCTTGAGGTATATCTGCAGCATGTCGGCAGCATGGAGCACCTTGAAACTGCCAAGGGTGACGGTGTCGCCGCGACTGCACTTGTGTACCATTTCCTCTATCTCGGTGTCGGAAATCTTGCGGCCTATCAAGTCGTGTATGCTTGTGGGCATACCGATTGACTCGAAGAATCGCTCCGTGGCGCGGATGCCCTCCAATGCGGTCTGCTCGGGATGGGCGAAGTCGTTCTCCACACCCATCACGTTCACGGCGAAACGCACAAAACGGCTCACGTTCTCTTTGTACACATAACGTGCCCAACTGGCCCAGATGGCAGCCAGCCCGGCACCGTGTGTCACGTCGAACATGGCGCTCAGTTCATGTTCCAGCTGATGGGTGGCCCAGTCGTCACGAAGGCCGCAGCCGGTGAGGCCGTTGTGCGCCACGCTGCCGCCCCACATGATCTGGGCGCGGTTGCGGTAGTCGCACGGGTTTTCAAGCACGGCATAGACCGCATTTTTCAGGGTGCGCAGAATCGACTCGGCGATGGCGTCGGTAAGCGTCATGTCGTCGTCGTGGCTGAAGTAGCGCTCCATGGTGTGCATCATCATGTCGGTCACGCCGGCTGCCGTCTGATAGGGTGGGAGGGTGAAGGTGCGCACAGGGTTCATGATGGCGAAACGCGGACGGGAGATGTTGTTCGAATAGCCCAATTTCAGGTCTACTTTCTCATTGGTGATTACGCTGGCCTCGCTCATCTCGCTGCCGGCGGCCGGAATGGTGAGTATGGAAGCCACGGGCAGGCAGGCCTTGGCCTGGGCTTTGCCCACGTAGAAGTCCCATACGTCGCCCTCGTACACCACACCGTAGGCAATGGCCTTGGCAGAGTCTATCACGCTGCCTCCTCCCACGGCCAGGATGAAGTCGATGTCTTTCTCGCGGCACAGGGCGATGCCTTCGTGTACTTTGCTCAGTCGCGGATTGGGCACCACGCCGCCGAGCAGTTCAAAGGCGATGCCGCTCTCTTTGAGCAGGCTGCACGTCTTGTCGATAAGACCTGATTTCACGGCGCTCTGTCCGCCGTAGTGGATGAGTACGCGGTGTCCACCGTATTTCTCTATCAGGAGAGCTACTTGCTCTTCTGCATCCTTGCCGAACACCACTTCCGTGGGGGCATAGTAAACAAAATCTTTCATTTCGGTTCTTTATTTTGAGGTGAGTAAATTCGTGGGAATGGAAAAGTCGGTTCAGAACCGCATGGTAAGGGATATGCGGCCACGGCGGTGGTCCACCTCTTTCACCATCACGCGCACGTGCTGGTGCAGTTTCACTACTTCGTTGGCATCCTTCACATAGCGGTTGGCCAACTGCGAGATGTGTACCAGTCCGTCCTGGTGCACCCCGATGTCGACGAAGGCACCGAAGTTGGTGATGTTGGTCACGATGCCGGGCAGTATCATGCCCTCTTCCAGGTCGTCGACGCTGGTCACATTGGGGTCGAAGGAAAACTCCTCTATCTGCTCACGGGGGTCGCGGCCGGGCTTCTCAAGTTCGTGCATGATGTCGGTCAGGGTGGGCAGTCCCACGCTGTCGGTCACATAGCGTTCCACCTTGATGCGGCTGCGCTTCTCCTTGTCGCCGATGAGTTCCGCCACCTTGCAGCCGCAGTCCTTTGCCATCTGTGCCACGATGGGATAGCTCTCGGGGTGTACGGCGCTGTTGTCGAGGGGGTTGGCGGCACCCGGAATGCGCAGGAAGCCCGCGCACTGCTCATAGGCGGCAGGTCCGAGGCGCGGCACCTTTTTCAGTTGGGCGCGGCTTGTGAAGGCACCGTTGGCACGGCGGTATTCCACGATGTTCTTGGCGAGGGCGGGTCCCAAGCCGCTCACGTAGGTGAGCAGGTGCTGGCTTGCGGTGTTCAGGTTCACCCCCACGGCATTGACGCAGCTCTCCACGGTCTGGTCCAGGCTCTTCTTGAGTTTCCCTTGGTCCACATCGTGCTGGTATTGGCCCACGCCGATGCTCTTGGGGTCTATCTTCACCAGTTCGGCGAGTGGGTCCATCAGGCGGCGTCCTATGCTCACGGCACCGCGCACGGTGACGTCCTCGTCGGGAAACTCGTCGCGGGCGGTCTGCGAGGCAGAGTAGACGGAGGCACCGTCTTCGCTCACCGTGAATACGCGCACGGTTTTGGGCAGGGCGGCATCCTTGATGAAGTCGGCGGTTTCGCGGCTCGCGGTGCCGTTGCCTATGGCGATGGCTTCTATGCCGTAGTCGTTCACCATCTGCTGCACATGCACGGTGGCTTGCATGCGGCGGTTCACGGGCGGGTGGGGGAAGATGGCCTCATGGTGCAGCAGGTTGCCCTGGGCGTCGAGGCACACCACTTTGCATCCGGTGCGGAATCCCGGGTCGATGCCCATCACGCGCTTCGGTCCCAAGGGGGCAGCCAGCAGCAACTGGCGCAGGTTGCCCGCGAAGACGTCGATGGCCTGCTCGTCGGCCAGTGTCTTGCTGCTGTTGGCGAACTCGGTTTCTATCGAGGGTTTTATCAGGCGTTTGTAGGCATCTGCCACCGCCTCCTCCACCAGTTGGCCGCATTCGTTGCGGTTGTACACATGTTGTCGGACAAGGCGTTCGGTACACTGTACGTCGTCGGGGCTGATGGTTACGCGCAGGATGCCTTCCTTCTCACCGCGCCGCATGGCGAGCAGACGGTGGGAGGAACAGCGCCGCAGCGGCTCTTCAAAGTCGAAGTAGTCGGAATATTTGGCGGCCTCGTCGCTGTCGGCCTTGCTCTTCACAACCTTGGAGCGTATCACGGCACCGCGCTCAAAGGCGGTGCGCACGGTCTGGCGTGAACGGGCATCCTCGCTTATTTCCTCTGCAATGATGTCTTGGGCACCCTGTATGGCGGCCTCGGCATCGGGCACCTTGTCGTTCACGAAAGCCTCGGCACGCAGCCACGGGTCACGTTCGCGCTGTGCCTTGATGAGCACGGCCAGCGGCTCCAGACCCTGTTCACGCGCCACCATGGCACGGGTGCGCCGCTTGGGTTTGTAGGGCAGGTACAGGTCTTCCAGTTCGCTCGCCGACCAGCATTGGCGTATGCGCTTTTCCAGTTCGGGGGTGAGCGCACCCTGTTCGCTGATGGTCTTCAGGATTGTCTCCTTGCGCTTCTCTATTTCCAGCAGCTTTTCATATAGCTCGCTTATCTGTGTGATTTGTACCTCGTTCAGGTTGCCGGTGCGTTCCTTGCGGTAGCGGGCGATGAAAGGAATGGTGCAGCCGGCATCGAGCAGGGCAAGGGTGTTGTCCACCTGGTCCTGTGCGAGTCCCAACTGTTTCGATATATAAGGGGTCAGTGTGTTCATTTTGCGGTGGTTTTGATGCTTTTTCGTTGCTAAATTACATATTCGACTGCAAATACACAAGAAAAAAGTGAATATTCTTAAAAAGCGTTTCTTTTATTTTGAGTTTTGACCATATTTGATGTATTTTTGCAGGATATTAGCGAAAATGTATGATTTCTGTTGAGTCTCTGAAGGTGGAATTTGGCGTCAAGCCGCTGTTCGACAAGGCTTCGTTCGCCATCAACGAGCGCGACCGTATCGCCCTTGTGGGAAAAAACGGAGCCGGCAAGTCCACCCTCTTGAAAATACTCTGCGGTGAGCAGAGGCCCACTGCGGGAACGGTGGCCATACCCTCCGACACAACCATAGGCTATCTGCCCCAGGTGATGCGCCTGCAAGACGACACCACGGTGAGGGCAGAGGCGCGGAAGGCTTTCTCCGGCCGTATCGCCCTCAAGCAGAAAGTCGATGAGATGCAGAAGCAGTTGGCTGAGCGTACCGACTATGGCAGTGAGGAATACACGCGGCTTGTGGAAAAATTTTCACAAGAGCACGAACGCTATCTCATGATGGGTGCCGAAGGCTATGAGGCCGAGATAGAGCGCACCCTCATCGGTCTGGGATTCGCCCGTGCCGACCTCGACAGGCATACCGACGAGTTCAGCGGAGGATGGCGCATGCGCATCGAACTGGCCAAGATACTGCTCATGCAGCCCGACCTGTTGTTGCTCGACGAGCCCACCAACCATCTCGACATAGAGAGTATACAGTGGCTGGAGCAGTTCCTCGCCGCCTCATCGAGTGCTGTGGTGCTCGTGAGTCACGACAGGGCCTTCATCAACAATGTCACCAACCGCACGCTCGAAATTTCTTGTGGCAGAATCATCGACTATAAAGTGCGCTACGACGAGTTCGTGCGCCTCAGGGCGGAGCGCAGGGAACAGCAGATACGCGCCTATGAGAACCAGCAGCGTGAGATAGCGGAGATAAAGGACTTCATTGAGCGCTTCCGCTACAAGGCCACCAAGGCCGTGCAGGTGCAGAGCAGGATCAAGCAGTTGGCCAAAATCGTACCCATTGAGATCGACGAGGTCGACAACGCCAGGATGCATCTCAAGTTCCCGCCCTGTCTGCGCAGCGGCGACTATCCCGTCATCTGCGACGAAGTGGGCAAGGACTACGGCGCCCACAATGTGTTTCACCACGTCAACCTTACCATCAAGAGGGGCGAGAAGGTGGCTTTCGTGGGTAAGAACGGCGAAGGCAAGTCGACGCTCGTGAAGTGCATCATGGGTGAGATACCCTTCGACGGCAAACTGCAGGTGGGACACCAGGTGCAGATAGGCTATTTTGCCCAGAACCAGGCGCAACTCCTCGACGGCGAAATCACCGTCTACGACACCATCGACAGGGTGGCCACGGGCGACATGCGCCTGCGCATAAACGACATCCTGGGTGCCTTCATGTTCGGCGGCGAGGCTGCCGACAAGAAAGTCAAGGTGCTCAGCGGAGGAGAGAGAAGCCGTCTCGCCATGATAAGGCTCCTCTTGCAGCCTGTCAACCTGCTTATCCTCGACGAGCCCACCAACCACCTCGACATGCCCTCGAAGGATGTGCTTAAAGAAGCCATCAAGGCTTTCGACGGCACCGCCATCATCGTGTCGCACGACCGCGAATTCCTCGACGGTCTCGTGACCAAGGTGTATGAGTTCGGCGGAGGCGAGGTGCGCGAGCATATAGGAGGCATCTACGACTTCCTGCGCAGCAGGCAGATAGACACCCTCTCCCAACTCGGGCTCTCCTCGCAGGGCTCGCCCTCTGCGGCGGCAGCCCCCGAAGAGACCGCCCCTCCGGCACCCTCTGCCGGGCGGCTGAACTATGAGGAGCGCAAGGAATGGCAGCGCCGCCTGCGCAAGGTAGAGAAAGCGGTGAAGGAGTGTGAGGCGGCCATTGAGAAGATGGAGCAACGCCTTGGCGAACTCGACGCTCTGCTCTCCACGCCCGAGGGCGCTTCCGACATGAAGATCGTAGAAGAATATGCGGAGGTAAAGGCACGCCTCGACGACGAGGTGGAACGCTGGGAGGAAGCCTCTCTCCAACTGGAAGAAATACAGCAGGAGAACGCGTGAAAAAAGGAAATCACTAAAATCAATAACAAAATGAATATCAAGTCTATTATCGCAATTATGGCTTTTGCATCTTTTGCACTTACCGTATCGGCACAAGAACCTTTGAAATCGGGTATCAACCTCAATGACCTGAATCAGAACGTACGTCCTGGTGACGATTTCTATCAGTTTGCTTGTGGAGGCTGGATTAAAGCCAATCCACTGCCTCCTGCCTATTCCCGTTTCGGCAGCTTCGACCGCTTGGCTCAGGACAACAACGAACGTATCAACAAGATACTGAACGAACTCTCCTCCAAGACGTCGCCCCGCGGCTCCGTAGAGCAGAAACTCGGCGACTTCTACAAACTCGCCATGGACTCCACCCGACGCAACCGCGAAGGTGTGGCCCCTGTCATGCCCCTCATCAAGGAGATTGAGAAGGCCAAGACCGCCTATGCCCTCAGGAGCATCCAACTCAAGTATGCTGCCCACGGCTACGGCGTGCCCTTCGGCACATGGTTCGCCGCTGACGAGAAGAATGCCAAGATGAACATTCTCAACGTCTCGCAGGGCGGTCTCGTGCTCGGACAAAAAGAGTACTACCTTGAGAACGACGAAGCTACCGCCGCCATCCGCGAGGCTTACAAACAGCACATCGTGCGCATGTTCCGCCTCTTTGGGTTCAAGCAGAAGGTGGCTGAGCAGAAGATGAAGGACATCCTCGACGTGGAGACCCGCTTGGCCAAGGTGTCGAAATCGCGCACCGAACTGCGTGATGTGGAGGCCAACTACAACAAGATGACCATCGATGAATTTGAGCGTTCCTATCCCCATGTGAAACTCTCCCAACTGCTTGAGGCAGAGGGCGTAAACCCCGATTACTTCACCGAACTCGTGCTCGGACAGCCCGACTTTATGAAAGGCGCCGATGCCGTGCTGGCCTTAATGACCCCCGAACAGACCAAAGCCTATATGGAGTGGGACATCATGGTGTCGTCGGCTCATTGCCTCAGTGATGAGGTGGAGGCAGAAAACTTCGACTTCTTCGGCAAGACCATGTCGGGACGGAAGGAGAACCATCCGAGATGGAAACTCGCCACCAACATCACACAGTCGCAGATGGGCGAGGCTCTTGGCAAAATCTATGTGGAGCGCTATTTCCCCGCTGCCGCCAAGGAACGCATGGAGAAACTCGTAGCCAACCTGCAAGTGGCTCTCGGCGAGCGCATCAAGGCACAAGACTGGATGGACGATGCCACCAAGCAGAATGCACTCGACAAACTGGCCACCTTCTATGTGAAAGTGGGCTACCCCAATAAGTGGAGAGACATGAGCGGACTGAAAATAGACCCCGCCAAGTCGTTCTATGACAATGTGATGGCATGCCGCGAATTCTGGGACAAATGGACCATCGACTATAAGGCCGGCAAACCGGTAGACAGAGATGAGTGGCACATGACTCCGCAGACCGTCAACGCCTACTACAACCCCACCACCAATGAAATCTGCTTCCCCGCAGGCATTCTCCAGGTGCCCTTCTTCGACATGGAAGCCGACGATGCCTTCAACTACGGTGCCATCGGTGTGGTGATAGGTCATGAGATGACGCACGGTTTCGACGACCAGGGTCGCCACTATGACAAAGACGGTAACATGACCGATTGGTGGACAGAGGCCGACGGCAAGAATTTCGAGGAGCGCACAGGCAAGTATGCCGACTTCTTCTCCGCCATCAAGGTGCTGCCCGACCTCAATGCCAACGGCAAACTGACCCTTGGTGAGAACCTGGCCGACCACGGAGGACTGCAAGTGGCCTTCTACGCACTGAAGAACGCCATGAAGGAGAATCCCCTCGGTGTCATCGACGGATTCACACCCGAACAGCGCTTCTTCTTAGCCTATTCCGGCGTGTGGGCTGGCAACATCACCGAGGCTGAGATACGCAGCCGTACCAAGAGCGACCCCCACTCGCTGGGTGAATGGCGTGTGAACGGTGCGGTACCCCATATCGACATGTGGTACGAAGCCTTCGGCGTGAAAGAGACCGATAAGATGTTCGTGCCCAAGGAGCAGCGCCTCAGCCTCTGGTAAGCGCCCGCATTTTAAGGTGTGTTCTGTTTTTGAGAATGGATAGAACACACCTTTTAAGGTCATTACGTTTTAACCCACTTAAAGATGCCACTCAAACTTCCTGACCTCCTGCCGGCCATCGATTTGCTCAAAGAGGAGAACATCTTCGTGATGAACGACTCAAGGGCTGTCTCACAGGACATCCGTCCGCTGAGAATAGCCATTCTCAATCTCATGCCCGTGAAAATAACCACGGAGACCGACCTCATCAGGCTGCTCTCCAACACGCCGCTGCAGATGGAGATTTGTTTCATGAAACTGAAGAGTCACACGCCCAAAAACACCCCGGTGGAGCACATGATGATGTTCTATAAGGATTTTGATGTACTCCGCAACGAACGTTTCGACGGTATGATCGTCACCGGTGCACCCTTGGAGCAGATGGCGTTTGAAGATGTGCGCTACTGGCCGGAACTGACGGAAATCTTCCAATGGGCCACCACCCACGTCACCAGTACCATCTATATCTGCTGGGCGGCGCAGGCAGGACTCTACTATCGTTACGGCATTCCCAAATATCCGCTGCCCAAGAAGAAGTTTGGCATCTACCGCCAGCATATCGTGCATCCGCGGCTGCCCATCTTCAGGGGCTTTGACGACAGCTTCGCCATGCCCCACAGCAGGCATTCGGAATTGAGGGCCGAAGACCTCTTGAAGGACGACCGCCTGCACATCATTGCCGACTCGCCGGAGAGCGGTGTGGGCATCGTGATGGCAAGAGAGGGTAGGGAGTTCTACATCACCGGCCACATGGAGTATAATCCCGATACGCTCGACAATGAGTACAAGCGGGATGTAGGCATCAGAGACGATGTGGAACTGCCGCGCAACTACTACCGCGACAATGACCCGGCAAAGGGGCCGGAGGTCACATGGAGAGCGCATGCCAACCTGCTCTTCGCCAACTGGATAAACTACTACGTCTACCAGACCACACCCTACGATATCAACGACATCAGGTGACGTAATGAGACAACTGGAACTGCTGGCTCCTGCCAAGAACCTGGCATGCGGCATGGCTGCCATCGACCATGGTGCCGATGCCGTCTACATAGGAGCACCGCGATTCGGCGCACGTGCCGCTGCCGTTAATACGGTCGACGACATACGCCGGCTCTGCCAGTATGCCCACCAGTTTCTCGCCAAGGTGTATGTCACCCTCAACACCCTCGTCTACGACGATGAGATCGACGACGCCCACCGCATGGTGGTGCAGTTGGCCGAAGCGGGTGCCGATGCCTTCCTCATTCAGGACATGGGACTGCTCACCCTCTGCCGAAAGTGGCTGCAGGGCGAATGGGAGGGCGTAGCATTGCACGCCAGTACACAGACCGACAACCGCGATGCGGCGAAAGTGGCTTGGCTCGCCCGGCAGGGCATTTCAAGGGTGGTCGTGGCAAGGGAGCTGTCGCTCAGCGAGATAGCGGCCATCCACCGCGCGGTGCCGCAGGTGGAAATCGAGGCTTTTGTCCACGGGGCGCTCTGCGTCAGTTACTCCGGGGTGTGCTATGCCTCGCAGCATTGTTTCGGCAGGAGTGCCAACAGAGGAGCCTGCGCCCAGTTCTGTCGTCTGGAGTTCGCACTCGAAGATGCCGAGGGACGTCAGGTGGCACCGTCTGCACACTGGCTGTCGCTGAAGGACATGTGCCGCATCGACAGCCTCGAACCGATGGCCGAAGCCGGCGTCACCTCATTCAAGATAGAGGGACGCCTCAAAGACGAAGGCTATGTGAAGAATGTGGTGGCAGCCTACAGTCAGGCTCTCGACAGGTTGGTACACAAACAGCCGCACACCTACCGGCGGGCTTCGTTGGGAAAAGCGACGGTTGCCTTCACCCCCGATGTGGCGAAATCTTTCAACCGCGGTTTTACACCCTATTTCATCGACGGCCGGCGCACCGACATCGCCTCGACGGCTTCTCCCAAGGCTATGGGACCGGAGGTGGGCAAGGTGACGGCTGTGAGAGAGGGACGCATCCGTGCCACGGTCTATGCCCCGCTTGCCAATGGCGACGGACTCTGTTTCTTCAACCGTCAGGGGCGACTGGAAGGCTTCCGCGTGAATAGGGTAGAGGCCAATACGCTCTACCCCCAGCGCATGCCGAAGGGACTGCTGCCGGGCATGACGCTATATCGGAATTACGACCAGGATTTTGAACGCACGCTGGCCAAGCCCACGGCACAGCGGCGCATACCGATGCGGTTGCGGCTGTCGACAGCGCCGCAGGGTTTCCTGCTCACCGCCATGCTGCCCGGCACCGATTGCTCTGTGCAGGTGGAAGGGCCGATGGCGCACCAACCGGCGCGCTCCCCGCAGCGCGAGGCACAGCAACAGCAGTTGGCGCGCCTCGGACAGACGGTATTCGAAGCGGTCGATACGACCGTCGACGACGATGCCGCCGCCCTTTTCATACCGGCGGGACGGTTGGCAGAGTGGCGCAGGGAGGTGGTGGCGGCCATGACGGCCGCCCTCGCCCAGGCTGCTGCACAGCGACCGCCGAGACCGCAGGCCGAAGCGGAGAGCACCGCACCGGAAACACCCCTCTACCGCCAGTATTCCTACCTGTACAACGTGGCCAACGTGCATGCCGCCGCCTTCTACCGACAGCGGCAGCGCCCCGTGGGACTCAGCGCCTTCGAGGTGAGGCCTCCGCAGGGAGAACCGCTGCTCATGCAGTGCCGTCATTGTCTGCGTTATACCTTGGGTGCCTGTGTGCGCCACGGCGGGCATCAGCCGGCATGGAAGGAACCGCTGCGTCTGGTGTTGCCCGACGGGCGACGCTTCCGCCTGCAGTTTATGTGTAATATTTGTCAGATGTTTGTCTATGCTGAAAAGTAGGTGTCTCGTTATCCTTCTCCTGAGCTGCTGGCTCCTTACGCTGTCGTCATGTTACCGGCGGCCGCTCGTCCGACCCAGCGGCAACGTGGAGTTTACGGAGAAGCAGATGGATTCCATCTCCTTTGCCCGCACCCATCACTACACCATGAATTTCAACTTCGTGGTGTCGGCCGACTCGGTGATGCTCACAAGGCAGTTGCCGGAGGAGATGCTGAGCGACCTGCCCACCGACTCGTTCGCAGTGAGACGCCATGCCCAACTGGTGGTGGCGGATGTGAGGGTGCTGCCCGCCGACAGCGTCGACTCGGTGTGGGTGGAACTGGCCGACGTGAACGGACAGTTCGGATGGATTCACGAGAGCGAGTTGCTGGAGAGAGTAGACCCCGACGACCCCATCTCGCAGTTCATCTCCTTCTTCTCCGACGAACACATGCTCATCTTCATGGTGGTGTTCGTGGTCATACTCGTGGGCTATGGACTGCGCAAACTGCTGCGGAGAAATGCACACCTCGTGCATTTCAACGACATCGACACCTTTTACCCCACACTGCTCACGCTGGTGGTGGCCACAGCGGCCACGGCCTACTCCAGTGTACAGCTCTTTGTACCCGACGAGTGGCAGGAATTCTATTTCCACCCCTCGCTCAACCCCTTCTCGCAGACCACGCTCATCGCTTTCTTCCTCGCCACGGTATGGGCCACGATTATTGTGGCCATTGCCGCCGTCGACGACACGCTGCGGCACCTGCCCATCGGCGAAGCCGTGCTCTACCTGCTCGGACTCGCCGGCATCTGTGCGGTCAACTACATCGTGTTTACCGTCAGCACACTCTATTATATCGGCTATCTGCTGCTTTTTGCCTACATCGCCTTTGCCCTCTGGCGCTATTTCACTGTCACTAAAAGCAACTACCTGTGCGGAAATTGCGGTCAGCAGCTCAAGAAGAAAGGCGTGTGCCCGCACTGCGGCGCGCTCAACGAGTAATGCCCGCAAGGGGCGTTGTGGCGAAAAATATCCGACGCGCTTGCCATAAATAGGCGCTTTATTTTGTATTCTTGATTTATTTTCTTAAATTTGCACCGATTTGGGACTTACCAAGTCTGGCAGCAATAATAGAAAGTTCTATGCAACGTAAAACAATAGCCCTTCTGCTTGTCGCTCTCGTGGTGTTAGGTGTCATTCTCTTGGGACGAGGCAGAACCAGCCGGTCGGAGAAAGGACATTATCTGCCCGCCGATACCGCTACCATGAAGATGGTAAAACCCACTGTGCGCATCTTCATGGAGAACTCTGGCAGTATGAACGGTTTCGTGACGATAGACAACGAGTTCAAAAACGCGCTCGGGCATCTCATCGCCAAGACCAACGGCTTCTATGAAGGTACTAAGCTCTTCTTTGTCAACAATAAGATTTACCATGCCGCCGTGTGCGACAACCTGAATGATTTCGTGCTCCATCTCAACCCGCAGACCATGCAGGTGGGAAATACCAGTTCTACCGACATCAACAAAATCTTCGGCATGATTCTGGACCGCACGAAGAATGATACCGTCTCCATCCTCGTGAGCGACTGTGTGTACGACGTCGACAATGTGGGCAACCTGCTCTCGGCAGCCTCCAGCTCCACCACAGGCACCTTTATGAAGGCCATCAGAGAGGCCCGGGAGGCCGGCAGCGAATTTGCCGTCATCATCATGCAGTGCGAGTCGAAATTCTACGGCTATCACTACGAGGGCAACACCCCCATTATCTGCAACAACACGCGGCCCTACTACGTCATCATGATGGGACGCAAGGAGGCTGTGCTCGAACTCAACGAACACTTGGAACTGGAAAACACCCCCACCGGTCTGCCCGGGCTCATGCATAAGTTTATGCTCTCCTCAGAAGACACCTGGGAACTCGACGACCAGACGGCAAGGGTGTTCAGCAGCGGGTTCACCAATGCGTTGCGCATACAGCCCGAACACGATGGACTCAATATACGCAACATCATCACCGACCACGACAAGCTGGATCTCACCTTCTCCTTCGGACTCGGTGTGGGCAACCTCTTTGTGGCACCCGACTACCTGCTCGATGCCGAGAATTATGTGGTGGAGCCGGAAGAATATGTGCTTGAGCAGGTGACCGACCAGGCCAAGTTCACCGAATGCGACTTCTTCGATCATCCTATATGTCTGACGTTGAAGAATGATGACAAGAGTTATGCGCCGGAAATCACGTTGAGGTTGAAAAACCAGATACCGGCATGGGTGAAGAAGTGCAGCTACAACACACGCATGAAGGCTTTGCCTCCCCGTCACAAGTCGTATGCCCTTTACGAGATGGTGGAGGGCATATACGGCGCTTTCTACAACGCCCGCGACCGCAAGAACAAGGATATCTTCCGGCTCAAGGTGAAGGTGGGCCACTATGAGTAGACAACAACTATCACACAACGATAATATACACCAATCAGTAAGTAATGGGAATCATCACTGAGTTCTTCGAACTTTTCGGAGCCGCCTATCTGGGCGACTTCTCCAAATTTATGTATCAGTCAGGAGCCTATACCTCTTGTTTCTATTTTACGGTGGGCATACCCCTGCTCGTCGTTTTCGCCTACTATATCGTGCTCGACCATATCCTTCTGGCACAGGTCAGGAAATGGACCATCATAGGCATCGTCTCATCGGCAGTGGCTGCACTGGTGTGTATGGGCATCGCCTACCAGCGCATACAAGGCTTCACGTTCATGCAGAACATTACCAGTGCCGATGTCACCAGCGCCGATGTCCTTGCATTCGGCTTTATCGTCTTCTTCTATGCAGCACTGCTCTATGCCGTGCTCTCCATCGCACTCAAGTCGTTCAGCAGCAGATGCCGAAACATCCCCTTCTGACAAGGCGCTTCCTAAAGACAACACATCACAAAATATGAGTAAACTTTATATTTTCGGCATAGGTGGTACGGGAGCACGTGTACTGCGCTCGCTCACCATGCTGATGGCGTCGGGCGTTTCGCTCGGCGATAAAATAGACACCGTCGTACCGGTCATCATCGACCCCGACAGCAGCAACGGCGACCTCACCCGTACCGTGTCGCTCATGCAGCTATATCAGAAAATACGCGGCCAACTCTCCTTCGTCAACCGTCCGGAGCAAGAGGGCTATTTCAAGGTGCAAATCGATGACATGGGCACCGACTTCAGACTGCATCTCAACAATGTGGCCAATATGAAGTTTGCCGACTACATCGCCTTCAACCGCTTCCCCTCCGAAGGCAAGGCCGACAGCAACCAGGCCCTTCTCAGTCTGCTCTTCTCCGATGCCAACCTGGCATGCCCCCTCGATGTGGGATTCAAGGGCAATCCCAACATGGGCAGCATCGTGCTCAACGACCCCAAGAACACGGCTTCGCTCATCGACCTGCTCCAGCACTTCCAGACCGACGACCGCCTCTTCGTGGTGAGCAGTATCTTCGGAGGCACGGGAGCCGCCGGCTTCCCCCTCCTGCAGAAGACGTTCCGTGAGGCTGAGTCGCTCGACATCCCCAATTCGGCTGCCATTGCCAATGCCGCCATCGGCGCGGTTACCGTGCTGCCATATTTCGGACTGAAAGAGGACAAGGAAAGTCAGATAAACATGGAGACCTTCATCTCCAAGACCAAGGCAGCGCTGAAATACTATATCGGCAATCTTGACGTCGATGCGCTCTATTACATCTGCGACTCCATCAAGAACCGCTACAAAAACGTGGAGGGTTCCACCGAACAGAAAAACCAGGCCCACTTTGTGGAGATGGCCGCCGCCCTCGGCATCGTCGACTTTGCCCGTGCCGACATACGCCACGACAAGAAGGGGCACCATACCTCCTTCAGGGAGTTCTCTGTGAGAAACGACAACAACCCCTTGTCGCTCAACGACTTGGCAACAAGCACGTTCAGCGTGATGGGACGCCAGCTGATAAGCTTCTACGTGTTCTCGCGCTTCTACCTTGAGCACTTCCACCTTACACACGACTATGCGTGGGCAAAGACCGCACAGATGAAAGGCGTGAGCTACAGCGATGCCTTCTTCATAGACCTGGGACAGATGGCAGCCAGTTTCAAAGACGAGTGGCTCAAGGAAATGTCCGACAACCAGCGCTGTTTCCAACCCTTCGATATCTACTCCGGCGAGGACGACGTGTTCGACACCATTATGCACATCGCACCGCGAAAGTCGTCGCGCCTGGAACGCCTCTTCGGCAAGAACCTGAAAGGATACCCCGCCATCGACAGCGAGGTGTCTGATGTCTCGATGAAGAAGGTGCGCGGACTGGATGCCTACAACTATTTCATGACCATCCATGAGCAAGCAATCAACAACGTGATTAAGAAGAAATACAACATTTGATATATGGCCCACGTATTCAGATTCCATAAGGGTTCTGACACCATCGACGGATGGCAGGAGACCGCCCAACTGGGTGTGAAGGACATCGAAGCCATCGATGACCCCAACGGGGCAAAAGCATCGCTACCCATCACCTCCATTCCCACTCCCTTCGCAGGGTTTGAACTCACCAAGACGGCTTTCGACTACTGTTCAGAGCCGGGACAGACAGAGGGTACCACCATCTACCACAAAATGGTGGCCAATGCACTCGATGTGCTGGAAATATTCTTCGGCTACAAAACCAAATATGCCCACCTCTTCCAAATAGTGGCTTGGGACAAGGCTGCCGACCTGGCGCGGCTCGCCGCCGACGGCGTGACGGAACATGCCAGCATGGCCGCCACACTGGAACTCTTCCTCTCGCAAGACGGAGGCGCTTTCCATTTCGACCGCATGCAGCATGTCTATATGCTCAACTATGTGGGTCCGGGCGCTGTGGGACAACTCAACATCGTGGGTGGCACATCACCCACCTCGGTGTGCCTTGCTTCCGCCAACGACCTCAGCTATGTGGCAGGGGTGTACCTGAGCAACTACCATGAAGCCTTCCATGCCGATGCCGACGGCTCATGGCGCAGTCTCACCAAACGCGACCGCGACTTCCGCGGCTTCGTCTATCTCTTAGTCAAGCAGCCCGGCTTCATCTCTCTCTACCCCGAGGTGGCCGCCTATGTGGACACCTGCTTCAAGGCCGACGACGACACGGCGTTCAAGAACCAAATCAACGCCACGCTGCCGGCCATGTATGCCACCCTCTACCAGCCGCTCTCCACGGGAAGCACCCAGCTCATGCTCACGGGCAATATCCCGCTCTCGTGCCAGGCCGGCAACAGGATAGCAGAGGAGAGCGACTTCCGTATCCTCGCCGACAAACCGGGCGAGCAACTGCCGCTCGTGCTGCCTTCGGAGCCTTTCTTCGAACCCGACCTGCTTTATACCACCTCGATGTGGAATGCCACACTCCAGGCACCCCTGCACGACACCCTGCCCATGGAGGAACGCCGACTGCCCTTCGATACAACGCAGTATCCCTATCTCACCGCCGACGATGTGTTTGAACCCTATCTCATCAAACTCATGTTCCCAGTCAATGAGGGGGCCTTCTATACCAGTTACTACCGTTCCAACCACGCCACTTCCGACGAGTGTCCGTATCTCCTGCCCATCAAACCGCTCCTGTTGCGCTATCTCTCCGTGAAGACTCTCACGGGATATGCCGGCAACACCTCGAAGCCGGTGTTCCAACTGGTGGAGCTGCCCGACGGGCGCATTCAGGCGGTAATCAACATTCCTATCCAGAAAGGACGCTATGTCACCCTGCACCGTGAATACACCGCAGCGCAGGCACAGCCCAACCGCGACCTCCTCGTGTGGCCCATTATGGAGTGCCGCTTCGACCTCTTCCTCTTCCCCAGTTACCACATCGACGACCCCACCATAGAGAAACCGCAACGCATCTATCTGGTCGACGAAGATACGTCGGGATACAAGAAAGAACAATTCCGCTACAGCGCATACGCCTACCGCGACTGTGCCGACGAACCGCTGCGCCACATCGAAGTGGACCGCGCCGACAAGCGGCAGCAGTTCCTCACGTCGAAATATTTCTGCCTCAATGAGGAATACGACTACCTGCAGGTGACCAACTCCATCGCAAGCGGCATACTCGTGCCTCTCTTCCGCGACGTGAAGCAGGGCAGCAAGGTGTTTGAGTTTGCCATCGACTTCGGTACCACCAATACGCATATCGAGTACAAGAGCGACACCGACGACGAGGCAGTGCCCTTCACCGTGTTGCCTGCCGACGTACAGATGCTGCCCCTGAACTCTTGTTCGAAGAAAGCTGTCGACATGATCGACCAGGAGGGACTCGAGTCGTTCTACGGCGGTCCCGCACAGGCCTTCATGCAGGAGTTCATGCCTCTCTATATAGGGCAGGGCGAGATAGCCCGCTTCCCCATGCGCACCAACCTGTGCTGCCGCGCCGGTCACACCGTGGAGGGAAGGGATGCGCTGCCGCTGGCCGACTACAACATCGGCTTCCACTATGAGAAGGAAGACACCTACGACTATAACGAGACAAGGCCCGACCTGAAATGGGACAACTCACGGGGCAACAACCTGCTCGTGGAGGCATACTTCGAGCAACTGCTCATGCTCATACGCAACAAGGTGCTGCTCTCGGGCGGTGCCCTCGCGCGTACCAGCATCACATGGTTCTATCCCGTGTGTATGCAGCCCTATCAAATCAACAACCTCGACAGTGCCTGGAACCGTCTGTGCCGCAAACTCATCGCCCCGCAGGGGGTCAAGGTGCAGAAGGTGGCAGAGTCGTTGGCTCCTTATTATTACTATACCAAGAAGCAGGATGTAGATGCCGAGGCAAGGCCTGTGGTGTCGATGGACATCGGCGGCGGTACCACCGACTTCGTGGTCTATCACCATGGCAATGAGGCCGTGGTCATCTCCTCCGTACGCTTCGCCGGCAACAATATCTACGGCGACTTCCTCGGACGGGGCACAGAGTACAACGGATTCATGACGGCCTTCGCACCGCAGTTTGACTCGCGCCTGAGAGACATCAGCGGGGTGAGCGACGTCTATGCCAAAGCCAAGCGCAGCAGTGTGGAATTCGTCTCCTTCCTCTATTCGCTCGACAACAACCCGCGCATGAAGGGAAGGGGTGTGTCCTTCTCCGACGAACTGCGGGCCAACCAGGAACTGCGGGTGGTGCTCCTGCTCTTCTATGCCGCCGAAATCTACTATGCAGCATGGCTCCTGAGGGCAAAGGGACTCTCCACACCGGCCTATATCACCGTGAGCGGCACCGCCTCGAAGGTGCTCGGACTCATAGGCAGCTACGATGCCCTGCAGAAGATGGCGAAGATTATCTTCAACGACATGCTGCACGACAACGGCAACGTGGAACTGAAACTGGTAGACAACCCCAAGGAGATTACCTGCAAGGGTGGACTCAATATGAAACAGCGCTTCGTGGTGAGTGACGTGGAGGAACTCACGGCGTTCTGCACGGGCTCCAAGAGCCTTGACGGCCTTACTTCGCCGCGCTACAAGGATGTGACCGCCAAGGAAAAGGGCGAGGTGCTCAGCGCCTATCTCGAATTTGTGGACTACTTCTTCTCCCTCAATACGAAATACAGTTTTGCCAAGTATTTCGGCGTGAGCAATGAACGCGAGTTCAAGCAGTTCCGCACCGTGCTCACCGAGAAGGCAGAACAAGACTTCAACAAGGCCATGGAGAGCCGTGCCGATGAGATGGCCGATGAGGAGAACCCTGAAATCAAAGACTCACTCTTCTTCATCCCCCTCACCGGAGGCATCAGCCGGCTCGCCGACCACATTGCCAAGAATCGTTAACAAGAACCGTATGCAGACCGTATTGTCACTTTTCCTCTTCGTGGCTGCCATCGCCTATGCGGAGTACCGCTTCAGAAAACTCTCTGCCCGTCAGGACGACGACCAGAGAGAGGCCAACAGCCGGTTCGCCACAAAAGAGGGGCTACATGCCACCACCGAACAGCTCACCGTGAAGCAGCACGATGAGTTGCGAGCCCTCAATGAGCGTATGACATCGCTTGAGCAGCGAACCTTCTTCAGCAAGGAGAAACCCGCAGGCCAGGCAGTTCACACGGCGCCTGTCGTGCAGGAGGTTGCCGACCCGCCGGTGGTGTATTTCCGCTGGCCGGCCGACGACGGCACCTTCGACGACCGTGCCCGCTCGCTCGTGCAGACGGAGGACACATATTATGAGTTCTCCTTCCACGACGACCGTAGCAAGGCGGATGTGCGTTTCGTCACCATGAACGAGACGCAGCTCAGCAAGGCCAACAACAGTTCGAAGAAATACATCGAGCGTGCCTGCGATTTCACCGGCGCCAAGTCGATACATTACATCTGTCATCCGGGCACCGCCCATCTGGAGCGAGGCCGCTGGATTATCGACCAGAAGGTGAAAATTGAGTACAATTAAGGTGGGTTCTATTTATTATTGTCCCATAGCCCAGGGCAATGCCCTGGGCTATGAGTTTGTTGCCTCTTCGAGGCATTGTTTGAGATTTTACTGGACAGTAATAAAGAATTTATTGTTTTTCGATAAATTTTTCTTCTTTTTCTTTGCGGATTAAAAGAAAGTATTTATCTTTGCACCGAAATAATTTATCGTTTAACAATAAATATATATCAATTATGAAGAAAAAACTCAAGATTTACAGTGCGCTGCTTGCGGTTGCATTGGTTTTAGTGATGGTGCTTTTTTTCTTGCCAAAAATCAATTATGCGCACTATCGCGAGTATGATGATGAGAAACTGGAGTTTGTGACGCCGCCCTCAGAATTTGAGACTGCGGAAAAGCTCAGCGATTCCAGCTACAAAATAAAGAAAGCGAACACCGTATGTTACACCCTACCTGTGAAGCCCAAAGATCTGAGGGTTCGTGATGTTCCGGACCATAAGATTCTGCTCTCTACGGCGAATGGCCAAAGATACAAAATCACAATGAAAGAGGTGAATGCTGAGTTTCCCATATCCACAACAGGCTTTAATGCGTGGTGGAACAATCCTATCGGAAGGCTTGCTTTATGTATTACCGTGGTGAATATAATTGTCATACTATGGATTATGTGCATGGCATTCAGAATCATATACAACATCCGCAGAGGGGAGATTTTCGTTTCACGCGTAGCCAAATCGCTCGAGATAACAGGTTTCCTGCTGTCGTTCCTCTATCTGTTCCAATTGTGTTCAGGCTACATCTG
>CAJONT010000244.1 GCA_905235975.1 uncultured Prevotella sp. | reverse complement strand
TCCAATTCCGTGCAAGACCTCGGCAGTGGTGTGTTTGAAGGTTGCAGCAGCATGCGCAAGGCCAATATTCCCAACGGCATCAAAGACGTGCCGAGCGACCTGTTCAAGAACTGCTCGATGCTGGCCAGCATCGAACTGCCCGCGTCGATCAAGAGTATTGGCAGCAGCTCCTTCGAAGGCTGCAGCAGTCTGAAGAGCATCACACTCCCCATGTCGCTGAAAGAAATCGGCGGCTCTGCTTTCGACAAGTGCAACTCGCTCCTCGACGTCTACTCACCTTCGGCCACTCCTCCCAAGATGAGCGGCAACAGTTTTTCCAAGGTGACACAGAAGGAGGGCATACTGCATGTGAAGAACGGTTTGACCGACAACTATTATTTGGACAAGCAGTGGAAGAAATTCATTAACATCCTGAAAATGGAATAATCACAGCCTCCACCTTGAGATACAATTTTTTTTGAGGGCGTGCCAATTGAATTTGGCACGCCCTCAAAAAATCTCTCATCAGATG
The DNA here is from genome assembly GCA_905235975.1 of uncultured Prevotella sp. Lineage (GTDB taxonomy): Bacteria > Bacteroidota > Bacteroidia > Bacteroidales > Bacteroidaceae > Prevotella. Next base: position 2,413 of record CAJONT010000244.1, on the reverse strand, counting down.
AGTCGTTTAGGGGGTTCTATAACACACCTTTATCTTGTCATTTCGAATCCGAGGCGTACACCGTCGTACGACTTGCTTATCTCGCCCACGGTAGAAAGTGTGGTATTTCCGCTCACGGCAGCCACGGTCTGGAAGATAGAGAGCAGTTTCTCCGACTCGAAGAGGAGGCTTATGCCCTGCAAGTTGGCGGTGACATATCCGTTGAGTGTGAAGAGCAGCGTCTTCAGCGTGATTTGTCCTGATGCCGGGTCGTAGGTATAGGAACCGCTGAGCGACTTTCCACCCACCTTGGCCGTGAACGATTTATCCTCATTGAAGGTGAAGAAGGTGTTGGTGTTGTTGATGCCCAATTTCAGGTATTGGGTTTGCAACTGCGACTTAATTTTGGCAGCAGCCACCTCGCCACCTGCCTTTGCCAAGAGGTTGTCGCTTGTGAAAGCACATCCCGGTTGACTGTATTTCCAAGAACCAACAAGGTTTTCCCCTGCCACCTTATTGAGTCCGAGCACACTGGCCAGCACATTGCCTACCGTACTGACACCGGCTTGTGTTGCGGTGCCGCCGCTCGTAGCTCCTGTCATGGTGACGCAGCCTGTGAGCAGGCACATTGCGGCTACCATACATAATAGAGATAATTTCTTCATTTTTGTGTGAATTAAATAATATTTGATGTTTACAACTTGTATGATTCTGTCAATCCGTTGCAAAAATAAGCAAAAAAAGCGGAATATGCACCATATTTTCCTTCGCGAAAAATTTTTTAACAGACAAAGGGGGTGATTGCATCTCTGTATTCACCTTTTATTTTCTTTATTAACAGATTCGTGGTCGGTCTGCGTCTTAGGCCAGTTGACGAGGAATAGTTTTTCGGTGGCTCTTGTGAAAGCGGTGTAGAGCCAGTGCAGGTAGTCGGGAGTGAGCATATCGTCGGTCATATATCCCTGATCCACATACACATGCTGCCACTGTCCGCCCTGTGCTTTGTGGCAGGTCACGGCGTAGGCATACTTCACCTGCAAGGCGTTGAAGTGGTTGTCGGCACGCATCTGTTTTATCCGGTCGGCCTTGAGCGGCACGTCGTCGTAGTCGGCCATCACCCCGTTGAAGAGCTGTTCGTTCTGTTCGCGGGTGAGCGCAGGTGCCTCAGCCGAGAGGGTGTCGAGCAGCACGGTGGCCTGCAGTTCCAGGTCGTCGTAGTCGGTGAACCGGAGCCACACCTCGGCGAACCTGAATCCATAAAGGGTATGTATTCTCCTCACCCTCACCACGCGTGCGCTGTCGCCGTTGGCAATGAAGCCCACGGGCAGTTTTTCTTTCTCAGCCCAGTAGTAGTTGTTTTTCACCACCATGAGTCTGTCGCCGGAACAGAGTTCCTCTTCGTAGCCCAGGATGCTGTTTCGTATGCCCATGTTGAACACGTTGGCACGCTTGTTGGACCGTGTGATGACAATTGTGCCGTCGTGTCCCACATGGTGGTAGCTTGTCTCGAGCGCCTCAATCAGTTCATTTCCCGGCACCATGACGATATCGGCAAAGGCAGAGAAACGCACCTTGGGCAATGCCGTGACCTGGTCGGAGACGAGCATCTGCCTGATGCGGGTGGCGTTGAAGAGGATGCCCGACTGCATAGACTGGCGCAGCACCTCGTTGAGTTCGCAGCAGAACGTCTGCAGTCCGTAGCCAGCCAATTTGGTCTGGGAGAGCGCCGGCGAGTCTTCTTCGCCGATGGGTGGCAACTGCGCCTTGTCGCCGATGAGCATGAGTCGGCAGTTGCGTCCGGCAAAGACGAACGCCACGAGGTCGTCGAGCAGTCGTCCGCTTCCGAAGCCGCTTGGCGAGGCACCGGCGTTGGCTATCATGGAAGCCTCGTCGACCATGAAGAGCGTGTCATGGTAGAGGTTGTCGTTGAGGGTGAACTCCCCCATTTCGGCAGTGAGCGTCTTCTGTCGATAGATTTTCCGGTGGATGGTAAACGCCTCATGCCCGCTGTTGAGTGTGAACACCTTGGCGGCCCGCCCGGTGGGTGCGAGCAGTACCACCTTCTGCCGTAGTGCTGCGATGGCACGCACGATGGCTGATGCGAGCACCGTCTTGCCGGTACCTGCCGACCCTCTCAGAATCATGACCGACCGGTCGTCGCCGTAGGTCATAAATTCGGCAAAGGTGTGCATGGCGGCCTCCTGTTCGGGTGTGGGAGTGAAAGGGAACTCCTTGCGCTGCTGAAACAGCCATTCTTGTTCTATCATGCGAAATGGTGCTGTCGGGATTTTGGAGATACAAAAATAGTGAAAAAACGGCCCATTTTATAATAGGTGAATGAAAAATTCGCCTTCGGTGGTGAAAAAAGAGTTTTTCTTTCCGATTGTTCTCACTTATTCGTACCTTGGGCTTACGCCGAAGGTACTTGCGCTCG
>CAJONT010000243.1 GCA_905235975.1 uncultured Prevotella sp. | reverse complement strand
CGTTGGGCAGTATCACAAACTGCTGGTTCGTGGGCGAGTCCACAAAGAAACGGTAGCCTTTCAGCCGCATCGTCTCCTTCATCCGCATGACCATTGCAATGGCATGGCGCGAAATGCGCAGGTATAAATCGTCGCTGAACAGGGCGTCAAACTGCACACCGATAAGGCGACCCTTGGCCATCAAGGCTCCGTGGCGCTTGATGATGGAGAAGAACTGGCGCGGTGGGTTGCCGGCGGGAAAGACGAGGGCCTCGCCGCAGAGCGCACCCACTTTCGTGCCGCCAATGTAGAAGGCGTCGCAGTGACGGGCCAGGTAAGGCAGGGTCACATCATTGCCCTCGGCGGCCAGTCCGTAGCCTAAACGGGCTCCGTCGACAAACAGCTTGAGGTCGTACGCACGGCAGGTGGCATAGATCTCATCCAATTCTCCGGAGGTGTAGAGGGTGCCGTATTCGGTGGGAAAGGTGATGTACACCGCACCGGGTTGGGCCATGTGGTCGCGGCTCTCGTCGTGTACAAACACTTCCATGAACTGACGGAGGTCGGAAGCGGCCAACTTGCCCTCGTGGGAGGGGAGGCCGATCACTTTGTGCCCCGACAGCTCCACGGCGGTGGCCTCGTGCACGTTGATGTGTCCTGTGGCGGGGGTCAGCACGGCTTCGTACGAACGGAGTATGCCGTCCAAGGCGGTGGTGTTGGTCTGTGTGCCGCCGGGCAGGAAATACACGGCGGCGCTGGGCGATTCACAGGCCTCGCGTATCTTTTCTGTGGCACGCTGGCTGTATTTGTCGAAACCGTAGGTCTGTGTCTTCTCGTCGTTCGTCTCTATAAGATGGCGCAGCACCATAGGGTGGGCACCGTTGTTGTAGTCGCTCTCAAAATCTATCATAATGCAAAGGTATAAAGAAAAAAACAAAATTTTCCATGCTTTGTCATGAAAAATCCTTCTACTTAATAATATTTTACGTCTTAAAACGTTAAGAAATAAAACCCTAAACTCTAAACCATTATACATTATGCGCAGATTTATCTTATCATTTCTCACAGCTTTCTTCATGATTCTCTCGGCCACGGCTCAGGAGGCACTCTGGAACGCAAGTCAGGTGAAGTCGCCGGTGGTCAACCCCGACGGCTCAGTCACTTTCAATATCTTTGCACCCAAGGCGGTGAAGGTGGAGGTCACAGGCGATTTCCTGCCTCCTGTCACCATCGACACGCCGAGGGGGAAGGCACAACAGCCGGGCATCGCCCAACTGGTGGAAGGTCAGCACGGGGTGTGGTCCTTCACATCGCAGCCGCTTGCACCGGAACTCTACGCTTATACAATTAAGGTGGACGGTATGAGCATGCTCGACCCCTCCAACGTCTACGTGAGCCGCGACGTCTCCTCTCTCTTCAATATCTTCATCGTCTCGGAGAAAGAGGGCGACAAGGGATATCTCTACAGACCCAACGAGGTGCTGCACGGCAATGTGGCAAAAGTGTGGTACGACAGCCCCACACTGAAGATGAAACGCCGCATGACCGTCTATACACCCGCTGGATATGAGCGCGGACGCAACTACCCCGTCATGTACCTGCTGCATGGGGCCGGTGGCGACGAGGAGGCATGGGTCACGCTGGGACGCACCGTGCAGATTATGGACAACCTCATCGCAGCGGGCAAGGCCAAACCGATGGTCGTGGTAATGCCCAACGGCAATACCAACTGCCAGGCTGCACCCGGAGAGTGGTCGCGTGGCATGTACTCTCCATCGATGAGAATGAGCACCAACCCCGAAACCAAACCGGTGGCTTCGATGGACGAGAGCTTCCCCGACATCGTGAAATACATAGAGAGCAATTACAAGGTGGCAAAGGGCAAGAAAAACAGGGCCATCTGCGGCCTCTCAATGGGCGGCGGACACTCCTTCGCCACTTCCATGCGCTACCCGGATATGTTCGACTATGTGGGCCTCTTCTCCGCAGGACTCGGGGTCGGTCCCGACCGCAGCAAGTCGTTCTATGAGCAGCTCACCTCCAACGACCAAGCACAACAGCAACTCAAACGACTCTTCACTGCCAAACCAAAACTCTATTGGATTGCCATCGGTAAGACGGACTTCCTCTATCAGCAAAATGCCGATCTCCGCCGCTTCCTCGACGAAAAATCCTATCCCTACGAATATGTAGAAACCGAAGGAGGACACATCTGGCGCAATTGGCGTATCTATCTCACCGAGTTCGCTCAGAAAATCTTCAAGTAGTCACAAAACCGCACATGTCCAATGTCTACAAATAGCGTTTTTTACCTTTTTTCTCGTCATTCCGATATTTTCTTTTAAATTTTTATACGATTATTGCAACATTTTTTATAACTTTGCAGCCTAATTAAAATGAACGGAATCAAATTGAGACACATATAATGGGACTTCTACAAGATAGATTCAAAAAATACCGTGATCCTCAGATCTATATGGAGAAGGGTGTATACCCTTATTTCAGAGCTATTTCCGGTAAACAAGGCACTGAGGTCGAGATGGACGGCCACAAAGTGTTGATGTTTGGTTCTAATGCTTATACTGGCCTTACAGGCGACCCGAGAATCACGGAGGCCGCTAAGAGAGCTACCGATAAATACGGTACGGGTTGCGCCGGCAGCCGATTCCTCAATGGTACGCTCGACCTCCATGTGCAACTTGAGAAAGAACTGGCAGAGTTCGAACACAAAGACGACGCCCTCTGCTTCTCCACAGGCTTCTTCGTCAATGCCGGCGTGCTCGCCGTAATCTGTGGTAGAGAAGACTACATCATCTGTGACGAACGCGACCATGCCAGTATCGTCGACGGCAGAAGGCTCTCCTTCTCTAAGCAACTGAAGTTCCGCCACAACGACATGGCCGACCTTGAAAGGCAGCTGCAGCGCTGTGAGCCCAATGTGGTGAAACTCATCGTCGTCGACGGTGTCTTCTCCATGGAGGGCGACTTGGCCAACCTCCCCGAAATCGTGCGACTCAAGAAAAAATACGAAAACGTGGCCATCATGGTCGACGAGGCACACGGCCTTGGCGTCTTCGGCAAACAGGGTAGGGGGGTGTGCGACTACTTCGGTGTCACCGACGATGTCGACATCATCATGGGTACCTTCAGCAAGAGTCTCGCCAGCATCGGCGGATTCGTAGCTTCCGATTTCGATACCATCAACTATCTGCGACACACTTGCCGCACATATATCTTCAGCGCCTCCAACACTCCCGCTGCCACGGCAGCCGCACAGGAAGCTCTGCACATCATCCAGGCTGAGCCGGAGAGAATGGAGAAACTCTGGAAGACCACCAACTACGCCCTGCGGCGCTTCCGCGAAGAGGGCTTCGAGATTGGCGATACCGAAAGCCCCATCATACCGCTCTATGTGAGGGATGTGGAGAAGACGTTCGTCGTCACCAAGCTCGCCTTCGACAACGGTGTCTTCATCAACCCGGTCATACCGCCTGCTTGTGCCGCCCAAGACACCCTCGTGAGGTTCGCCCTCATGGCCACCCACACCGAAGAGCAGGTGGAAAGAGGTGTCCAGGTGCTCAAAAAGGTCTTCGTCGACCAAGGTATCATAAAGTGAATCCTTTCCTGTTCGGGGTGTAGCGCAGTCCGGTAGCGCTCCTGGTTTGGGACCAGGCGGTCGCAGGTTCGAATCCTGTCGCCCCGACATCACTTGAAATGCAAAAAGCGTCATAACCT
>CAJONT010000242.1 GCA_905235975.1 uncultured Prevotella sp. | reverse complement strand
GAGATTTATGGTCTGTTTCTCGCCTGTGTAGCGAACCGTCTTCGGACTGTCGCTGCCCACGGTCTTTATTTGGAAGGTGCGTTCACTCAGCATGCCGGGGAAGGAACCCTCACGGGTGCCTATGGTGAGCTGTTTGCGGGCATCGTCCCAGTGGAACGGGATGGTGGCATAGACACCCTGTTCATACCGGTAGCCGTCGCCCTCATCCTCGTAGAGGGTGAAATCGCCGTTGGCGCCCGGGTAGACCACGATGTCGAGATTGTCCCACGGACGTTCCTCGGCATACATCATGACGGGAGCCAAGGGGAGGATGCTGCCGGCGCGTACGAACATGGGCGTTTGTGCCAGTGTGGTGGCGAAGGTGATGTCGCGGCCGCCGCGATAGCGCTTGCCGCTCCAGAAGTCATACCAGTCGGCTCCTTTCGGCAGGTAGCAGGAGGCTGTCTTGCCCTGGGTGAAATCGACGGTGCCCAAACGGGCATCCTCTTTCCCCAGAATCTGCTCTTCCGTATATTGGGGGCGCACGATGGGTGTTGCCAGGATGCTGCGGCCAAAGAGGAACTCGTCGGTGAGGTCCCACACGCGTCTGTCTTTGGGGAAGTCGAAGACGAGGGCGCGCAGGTAGCTGTCGTCGTGCGAGGTCACCTGCCATGCCGTGCTGTAGAGATAGGGCAGGAGGCGGTAGCGCAGTCGGATGGTTTCCTCCAACGCATCGAACACCGGTTCGCCGCGTTTGCCGAAATAGTAGATTTCTCTGGGGGCACTGGTGCCGTGGCTGCGCATGACGGGGCAGAACAACCCATACTGCATCCATCGCACATACAATTCTTGATACTGCGGGTTGCGCGGTGCCGACCATGCCCCATCTGTGTTGTAGTCGCCGCAGAAGAAACCGCCGATGTCGGTATTGAAGTTGGGGCAGCCCGTCATGGTGTAGTTCAGTCCAAGCGGTATCTGCTTGCGCAGCACATCCCACGACGATACGATGTCGCCGCTCCACAGGCCGGAGCCGTAGCGCTGCTGTCCGGCGAAGGCCGACCGTGTCATGATGAACACGCGTTTTTCGGGTGTCGTTTCCCGCAGGTGGTCATACACACTGCTCACCGTGGCGAGGGGGAACACGTTGCGGTAGCGGCGCCATGTGCCGTCGCCCGCCGAATGGTCGTAATCGCTGTCGTGAGGGTCGAGGTAGTCGGGGTCGGTAGAGTCCATCCACCACGCATCGATGCCGTAGTCGTTGAGCGTGCGCATCTGTTGCCAGTAGACCTCGCGTGCCTCGGGACTAAGTGCATCGTACACCCTCACGCCGCTGGGATAGTCTTTGCGGGGCGGCCAAGAGTGGGTGATGCCGCTCTCGGGCCACGTCTCGAAGTCGTAGAGCAGGTTTTTCGGTTCCAGTTGCTTGAAGGCTTTGGTCTGCGGACCGAAACTGGCCCAGATACTTATCATCAGGTGCGCGTTCTGCTTGTGCACGCTGTCCACCATCTGCGGACCGTCTGTAAACGATTCACCCAGGAAGTCCATGGCGTTCCACAGGTAGTTCTCGCCCCAGTAGTGCCAGTCTTGCACGATGCCGTCGAGGGGAACGTCGTTCTTGCGGTACCAGTCGAGCACATCCAAGAGTTCATGGGTGGAACGGTAGTGCTCGCGGCACTGCCAATAGCCGAAGGTCCACAGGGGGAACATGGGCACCTGGCCCGACAGTTTGCGCATCTGTGCATTCACGCCGTCGGCAGAGCCGCCCCAAAGGAAGTAATAGTCGATGGCGTCGCCCACCTCGGCGGAGAATTTCATGCCGTCGGCATCATCGTCAAAGTTGGCGCGTGAGTAGATGTCCCAGTACAGTCCCCAGCCCTTGAGGCTTTGCACCACATATTGGTAGTCCTCCAAGTTGGTCTGTTCCATGAACTTGTGTGTGCCGCGGCGGTTCAGCTTGCCGTCTTGCAGTGTGCCCAAGCCGTAGAGGGGCTCTTCCTTGTCCAATTGGTACACTTGTGTGACACGGTAGGCACCCTTGTCGGGACCCGACTGCCGTTGCTCGAAGTCGAACGACTTCTCCTTGAGCAAGTTGCCGTTGCGGTTCGTGAATTGCACGAGGCCGGTACGCTTGTCTATCTGCACGGTAATCGCATCGCTGCTCATGACGATTTTTGAGGCCGATTCCGTCTTGCGCACGGTCATGGTTTCATCAGCATGCAGGGTCACCACGAGACTCTTGCGCGTGGGACCGGTGGTGCCCGAGGGGTAGCGCACCACATGTACAATCTCAGGTGAGAGGAAATCCACACGAAGGGTAGTACCGGTCACCTCCACCGTGACGGTACGGTCGGCTGCCAGTCCCGGGAGAAAGGAAAGGGCTGTCAAGAGGGTAAGAAGAAGTTTTCTTTTCATAGTAGTAAAGGGTTCTGTTAGGGGCTTTAAGTCATATAT
>CAJONT010000241.1 GCA_905235975.1 uncultured Prevotella sp. | reverse complement strand
ATTTTCTTGCCGCCGTCGCCTGCCACTACATTGCCTCCGCTGTTCATGTTGTACTTGCGTTGGCACACCCCGCAGGTGGCCGTCCCGTCGCTGTTCATGGTGAGGGGGCGGCTGCGCATGGGCAGCATATTGGGGTCGAAGCAGTTGGGACACTCCTTGTCGTAGGCATAGAACACGGCGGGATTGTCTAAATTGCCGAAACCCACTATCACTCCGTTGTTGTAGCCGAAGATGAGGGTGCGTCTCACGTCTCTTTCGTTTATGGGTTTATTGCTGCTCTGCCCATAGTTGTCGCTGAAGGAAAAATAACTGATGCCCCCCTTCGCCTCGTTCTTGATGAGGCAGAAGATGCCGGGAGAGTTGATGTTCATGGCGCCCGACAGTGTGGCGTCTTGGTGCTCACTGTTGTTGATGATGAGGAAGCAGGCCCCCATGGTGTATTCGTTCTGGGCATCGTCGCAGGACAGCAAGGCCAATAGCAGGATGGGCAGCAGACGTTTCATGAGAGCAGTGCTTTTACGGCCTCTTCGGCCCGTTCGAAGTGGAATCCTTTCAGGAGTTGGTCCATGAGGTTGGCTATCTCCTCGTTGCACAGGCGGCCTATGCTGCCGGCATGGGTGTGATGGATGTCTTTGTTGGCCTTGAAGGTGCCGGCCTCTATCTCGAGTCCCACCTTGCGGTAGGCATCGCGGAAAGGCATGCCCTCTGCAGCGAGACGGTTCACCTCTTCGACACTGAAGATGGGGTCGTAGCGTGGGTCGTCGAGGATGTGTTCGTCCACCTCCATACGGTCTACGATATAGGTGGCCATCTGCAGGCAGTCGGTCAGTTCGTCGAAGGCGGGCAGGAAGACCTCCTTGATGATTTGCAGGTCGCGGAAATAGCCGGAGGGCAGGTTGTTCATGATGAGTGTCACCTGCTGGGGCAGTGCCTGCAGTTTGTTCGACTTGGCCCTGATGAGTTCAAAGACGTCGGGGTTCTTCTTGTGCGGCATGATACTGCTGCCCGTGGTGCATTCCTTGGGAAGACGCACGAAGCCGAAGTTCTGCGAGTTGAAGAGGCAGGCATCGTAGGCCAGTTTGGCCAGGGTGCCCGCCACGGTGGCCATGGCGAAGGCGACATTGCGTTCTGTCTTGCCCCGTCCCATCTGTGCGTACACCACGTTGTAGTCCATCGAGTCGAAGCCCAGCAGCCGTGTGGTCATCTCCCTGTCGAGGGGGAAGGAGCTGCCGTAGCCTGCCGCCGACCCCAATGGGTTGCGGTTGGCCATCTTGTAGGCGGCCTGCACGAAGAGCATGTCGTCGGCGAGCGATTCGGCATAGGCGCCGAACCATAGTCCGAAGGAGCTTGGCATGGCTATCTGCAGATGGGTGTAGCCCGGCATGAGTGCCTTGCTGTAGCGTTCGCTCTGTCGTTGCAGGGCATCGAAGAGTGCTTTTATGTCGTGCACCAAGTCTGTCAACCGCTGTCGGATGAAGAGACGCAGGTCCACGAGCACCTGATCGTTGCGTGAGCGCCCGCTGTGTATCTTTTTCCCCGTGTCGCCGAGGCGGCGCGTGAGCATCAGTTCCACCTGCGAGTGTACGTCTTCCACCCCTTCTTCGATGGTGAATTTCCCCTCGCTGCAGCAGGCATAGATCGACTTGAGTTCGGTGAGCAGCTGTGCCAGTTCGTCGGCACTGAGCAGGCCGATGTGCTCCAGCATGGTGATATGGGCCATGGAGCCCAGCACATCGTAGGGTGCAAGGTAGAGGTCCATCTCACGGTCGCGCCCCACGGTGAAGCGTTCTATCTCGTCAGTCATCTGGAAGTTCTTCTCCCATAGTTTGGTGGCCATATCGTGTAAGTTTATGGGTGGTCAGTCTTGCAGGTCGTAGTTCATCATGGCTATGGCATCGGCTATCTTTTCGAGAGCCTCCTGGAGGGGTTTCGACACCATGCCGCGTATGAATGGGTTCAAGTCGGCTTTGATGGTGAGTCGCATCTTGCTCGTGGTCTCCGTCACAGGCAGCATCTGTATCCAGAAGTTGAAGGGTAGGGGAGAGCTGACGGTCTCGAACTTGATGCATTTGGGTTCCTCGCGTTCTATGATGTGCATGGAGATGGTGCCCACGGGTGCCACGTTCATCGACACGGTGTCGGCATCGAATTCCAGGCCGTTGAGATGCTCAGCGGGCACACGGTCTTTCACCCGCTGCAGGTGGCTCAGGTCGCTCAGCATGCGGTAGACGTTCTGCTGAGGATAGGGTATCTCTCTTACGCTGCTTTCAAATTTTGTCTCCATCTGTTACTTCTCTTGGACAGGTTGTAGGTTATTGCTGCCAGTGGGCAGGGTCTTTGCGCCATTCGTTGAGCAATGTCACGTCGGCCTCGGTGATGTAACCGGTCTCCACGGCCTGTGCCACCACGTGCTCGTAGTCGGTCAGCGTCACCAATTTCACACCTGCCTGGTCGAAGGCCTCTTGTGCCACGTCGAAGCCGTAGGTGTAGCTTGCCACCATGCCCACCACTTCGCAACCGTGTTGGCGTATGGCCTCTACGGCTTTCAGACTGCTGCCGCCGGTGGAGATGAGGTCTTCTACGACCACCACTTTGGCACCGGGTTTGAGGTCACCCTCGATGAGGTTGGCCAGTCCGTGGTCTTTGGGTTTGCTCCGCACGTAGGCGAAGGGCAGTGCCAGTGCATCGGCCACGAGGGCACCCTGTGCGATGGCACCGGTGGCGACACCGGCAATGGCTTCTGCCTCGGGGAAGTGTTTCAGTACGGCGTGTGTGAGCTCTAACTTCACATAGCTGCGCAGGTCGGGGAAGGATAGCGTCTTGCGGTTGTCGCAGTAGAAGGGCGATTTCCACCCCGATGCCCATGTGAAAGGATTGTTGGGCTGCAGTTTGATGGCTTTGATCTGCAGCAGTTTGGATGCGAATTGTTTTTTCTGGATATCCATTGTATT
>CAJONT010000240.1 GCA_905235975.1 uncultured Prevotella sp. | reverse complement strand
TTGCATGGCGAAGTTACTCCGTCTCGGAATAAAAAACAAATGAATTTGTTTTGTTCTTCGCTCGACTTTCCGTAACTTTGCGAAAAATTTTTGTGTCAGGTGGGTTCTGTCAATTATTAATCAAAAACGCTTGGGATGCTGCCTGTATTGAAAAAGAGAATAAATAGAACATTCCTTATATAATGAACCAAACGAACATTTACACTTACGAGGAGGCGTATCAGGCTTCCTTACAGTACTTTGAGGGCGATGAACTTGCTGCGCGTGTATGGGTGAATAAATATGCCATGAAAGACAGTTTCGGACATATTTATGAAAAATCACCCGAAGACATGCATTGGCGTATCGCCCGTGAGATAGCGAGAATAGAAAATAAATATCCCAACCCGATGAGCGAACAGGATGTGTTCGACTTGCTCGACCACTTCCGTTATATCGTGCCGGCCGGAAGCCCCATGACGGGCATTGGCAACAACTACCAGGTGGCATCTCTCTCCAACTGCTTTGTGATAGGTCTTGACGGCGATGCCGACTCTTATGGCGCCATTATGCGTATTGACCAGGAACAGGTGCAACTCATGAAACGAAGAGGTGGGGTGGGACACGACCTGTCACACATCCGCCCCAAGGGCACACCGGTGAACAACTCCGCTCTTACCAGTACAGGACTGGTGCCGTTCATGGAACGCTACAGCAATTCCACACGCGAGGTGGCTCAAGACGGAAGAAGAGGTGCACTTATGCTCTCTGTAAGTATCAAACACCCTGACAGCGAGTCGTTTATCGATGCCAAAATGACCGAAGGAAAGGTCACGGGAGCCAATGTGTCGGTAAGAATTGATGACGAATTTATGAAATGCGCCATCGATGACAAAGAATATGTGCAGCAGTTCCCCATCGGAAGCAGTCATCCCATGGTGGAGAAACACATCAGTGCCAGAAACCTGTGGGGAAAAATCGTACACAATGCATGGAAAAGCGCCGAACCGGGGGTGCTCTTCTGGGATACCATCATCAGGGAAAGCCTGCCCGACTGCTATGCCGACCTCGGATTCCGGACCATCTCCACAAATCCCTGCGGCGAAATACCCCTCTGTCCCTACGACTCCTGCCGACTGCTCTGCGTGAACCTGTATTCGTATGTGGTGAACCCGTTCACAAGTGAGGCTTACTTCGACTATGAGAAATTCCGCGACCACGTGGCCAAGGCACAGCGCATTATGGACGACATCGTGGATCTGGAACTGGAGAAGATAGACATGATTATGGCTAAAATCGAACTGGATCCGCAAAGCGAAGAGGTGAAGGGTGCCGAATACCATCTGTGGGAAAAGATAAAACGGAAGAGCAGCATGGGACGACGCACGGGAGTGGGCATCACCGCCGAAGGTGACATGATAGCCGCTATGATGCTGAAATACGGCACCCAGGAGGCTACCGACTTCTCCGTAAACGTGCACAGGACGTTGGCGCTGGCCGCCTATGGGTCGTCGGTCGTGATGGCAAGGGAGCGCGGAGCCTTCTCTATCTACGACAGCGAACGGGAAAAGAACAATCCCTTCATGCTGAGGATAAAAGAGGCTGCACCTGCCCTCTATGAGGATATGAAGAAATACGGACGGCGCAACATCGCTTGTCTTACCATTGCTCCCACAGGCACCACCAGTCTGATGACACAGACCACCAGCGGAATAGAACCGGTTTTCATGCCCGTGTACAAGCGCCGCAGAAAAGTGAATCCCGGCGACAGCAACGTGCATGTGGACTTCGTCGATGAAGTGGGCGATTCCTTTGAAGAGTATATCGTCTACCATCCCAAATTCCTCACATGGATGAAGGTGAACGGCATCGATGCCGACCAACGGTACTCACAAGAGGAAATAGATGCACTGGTGGCTCGCTCGCCCTATAACAATGCCACTGCCAATGATGTAGACTGGCTCATGAAAGTGAGAATGCAAGGGGCTATCCAGAAATGGGTGGACCACTCCATCAGCGTCACTGTCAATCTGCCCAATGACGTGGACGAGGCACTCGTCGACCGACTCTATGTCGAGGCCTGGCGCTCTGGATGCAAGGGCTGCACCATCTACCGCGACGGCAGTAGGGCCGGCGTGATGATCTCTGTGAAGAAAAAGAAAAACGAAAAACCCGCCACGCCTCCGTGCAAACTGCCTGAGGTGACCGAAGTGAGACCGCAGGTGCTTGAGTGCGACGTGGTGCGTTTCCAAAACAATAAAGAGAAATGGGTGGCTTTCGTGGGACTGCTCAACGGATATCCCTATGAGATATTCACCGGTCTGCAAGACGACGAGGAGGGCATCGTGCTGCCTAAGACGGTGACAAAGGGAAAAATCATCAAACAGACCAATGCAGACGGTAGCCACCGTTATGACTTCCAGTTTGAAAACAAAAGGGGCTACAAGACCACTGTGGAAGGACTGAGCGAGAAGTTTAACCCCGAATACTGGAACTACGCCAAACTCATCTCGGGTGTGCTGAGATACCGTATGCCGATAGACCATGTAATCAAACTGGTGAGCTCGCTGCAGCTCAAGAGCGAGAGCATCAATACATGGAAAAACGGCGTGGAACGTGCCCTGAAAAAGTACATCCTCGACGGTACGGAGGCAAAAGGACAAAAGTGCCCCAATTGCGGACAGGAAACACTCGTGTATCAGGAGGGATGCCTTACCTGTAAAAACTGCGGCGCCTCGCGCTGCGGCTGATAACGGCTTATGGAGTGCGTAGAGTCTACAGTCTATATAGACAGGATAAGCGTAAGGGCCTTTCACGGCGTAATGCCGCAGGAAAGAACCGTCGGTGCCGACTTCATCGTATCGGTGGAGGTGGCAGCACCCCTGATGAAGGCGGTGCAAACGGACGAGGTGGCCGACACCGTGAATTATGCCGTCGTTACGGACATCGTACGCGAGGAAATGGCCGTGCCGTCCTACTTGCTTGAACAGGTGGCGGGACGTATCGCACAAAGGGTATTCGACGGGTTCCCGCAAGTTGAGAAGGTTTGGGTGGACATCAGAAAGGTGAATCCGCCCATGGGCGTTCACTGCAAAGGAGCCGGTGTGAAGATTTGCTTTGCGAGATAGTGACTTCCTGTGCCTGCCGGCTTGTGGGGTGCTTGGATATTAGATACGGAATCAAGAAGAAATATATGATAAAGAAGATATGGGCTTTATGGTGCGTTTGCTGTCTCTGCGTGGCCGCAGCGGTGGCAGCACCTACCTTCACGCTCGTCATCGATGCAGGACACGGCGGAAAAGACCCCGGTACGCGTGGAGTGAATGCCCTGGAAAAGGATATCAATCTGAAGGTGGCGCTCGCCTTCGGAAAATACGTGGAACGAAACTGTCCCGACGTAAAGGTGATATATACGCGTAAGACGGACGTCTTTATAGAACTGAGCGAAAGGGCCGCCATTGCCAATCGCAACAAGGCGGACCTCTTTATCTCTTTCCATTCCAACGCATTGCCGGATGGAAAAATCTCACGCGGTTTTGAAACCTATACACTCGGTATGCACAGGGCTGGCGACAACCTGGATGTGGCAAAACGTGAAAACTCCGTCATCTTGGTTGAGGATAACTATAAACAGCGCTATGCCGGATTTGACCCGAATTCTTCGGAAAGCTATATCATGTTTGAACTGATGCAGGACAACAATATGTCGAATAGCGTGGAACTGGCAAAACTGATTCAAACAGAGGCTTGCGCAATGTCGGGAAGACAGAACAAAGGGGTACACCAGGCTGGATTTCTGGTGCTAAGAGAAACCTCCATGCCGGGATGCCTGATAGAGTTGGGCTTCCTCACTACACCCGACGAAGAATCTTTCCTCGATTCTAACAACGGACAGGATCTGCTGGCACATGGCGTCTTCAACGCTTTCTTAAAGTACAAACAGAAATATGGTCCGCGCAATTCTGCCACAACGGATTTGAATACTGAGAAAACGCAAAACAACAATAAACTGACGGCTGATAATACATCTCCGCAGCCAGCAGCCAAGGAACAGCCCAAAGAGCAGCCCAAGCAGACTGCTACAGCCACGCCTCAAAAGCCAGCAGCCAAGGAACAGCCTAAGGAACAACCCAAAGAGCAGCCCAAGCAGACTGCCACAGCCACGCCTCAAAAGCCAGCAGCCAAGGAACAACCTAAGGAACAACCCAAAGAGCAGCCCAAGCAAACTGCCACTGCCGCGCCTCAGAAGCCAGCAGCCAAGGAACAACCTAAGGAACAACCCAAAGAGCAGCCCAAGCAGACTGCTACAGCCGCGCCTCAGAAGCCAGCAGCCAAGGAGCAGCCTAAGGAACAACCCAAAGAGCAGCCCAAGCAGACTGCCACTGCCGCGCCTCAAAAGCCAGTAGCTAAGGAACAGCCTAAGCAGACAGCCGCACCTCAGCAACCAGTCGCCAAGGAGCAGCCCAAGCAGACAGCCACACCTCAGCAACCTGTCGCCAAGGAGCAGCCCAAGCAAGCCCCTACATCACCCAAGGCAGAAAATTCACAAAGCACTCCTTCGGGTGGCCGTCCTATTTTCAAGGTGCAGATAGGTGCAAGCAGCCAAATCCTGCCGTCTGACGCCCCCGAATTTAAAGGCGTTCCCAATGTGGAATATTACGAGGAGAACGGGATGGTGAAATATACCGTTGGTGCCTCACCCGACTTCAATGAGATTAACCGACTGCGCAAGTCTATTTCCGATAAGTTCCCAGAGGCATTTGTCATTGCCTTTAAAGACGGTGAGAAAATGGATGTGTCGCAGGCTATAAGAGAATTCCGTACTAACAAATCGAATCTGCAATAATATGTTCACAAAGGAAGTAAAAATCGCCCTGGTGGCCATCGTGGGTCTCGTGCTGCTCTTCTTCGGCATGAAATTCCTCAAAGGTGTAACCATGTTCTCAAGTGACAATACCTATTATGTCAAGTTCAGTAACATCAGCGGACTCTCTGGCTCCAGCCCTATTATGGCCAACGGTTTCAAGGTGGGCACAGTAAAGTCTATACACTACGATTACAATAAAACCGATGAGATTATTGCTGAGGTGGATATTGACAAACATCTGAAACTGCCAAAGGGAACGGAGGCGGAAATCTCAAGCGACCTGCTCGGAAATGTGCAGCTCGACTTGATTTTGGCGCCGGAAACCAATGAGTATATCAAACCAAAGGAAACCATTAACGGCAGAGTGAACAGCGGTGCTATGGGACAACTGAAAGAACTTGTGCCCACCATCAAAGTCATCATACCGAAAATAGACTCTATCCTGACAAGTGTGAACACACTGCTCGCCGACCCGGCACTTGGTGAGACACTGCACAATGCCGAGCTCGTGTCGGAAAGACTTACCACTACCACAAAGGAAATCAATACCATGTTGGCAGGACTTAATGCCAATCTGCCGGTCTTGATGAAGAAAACCGATGGACTCATCGGACAGGCCAATGCTACGTTGGCCAACACGACCGAGATGACCGACAAACTGAAGCAGATGGATATCGAAGCCACATTGGCCGAACTGAATGCCACACTGCTCAATCTGAAACAGCTCTCCGACAATCTCAATGACGGCAAAGGCTCGCTCGGCAAATTGCTCAAAGATGATGAAATGTATGCCAATCTGAACGCCACATTGGCTCATGCGGATTCACTGCTCATCGATCTCAAAGGGCATCCCAAACGGTATGTCCACTTCTCTGTCTTCGGGAAAAAAGACAAGTGAAATTATTTCGGAAAATCTGCCACAAAGGGCATAATTTAGATTTTGTCTAAATAAAAGGCGGTTCTCAATTCACTTTACCCATTTTCTGCAAAATGTTAAGAGATACCACTTTCTGAGTGCCTTGCATTGTAGAAGGGAAACGGATAGATATGAGGAAAAAGGTTTTGTAAGTGTTTGAATTGCAGAATATTGGAAAAAAACAAATCCTGCTTTTCGGTGCAAAAACACTTGCGTCTCTAAAGTGCCCCTTTTTAGAGTATTACGGCATTTCGCTAATAATCTTGTCAAATGCTAATTTTGTCATCCCAAAAAAAATGACGATATTTGCATTCACTTTTGGTTGGAGGGGATGTAGACCCCGATTCTTACCTTATTTGTAAATCACACGAAAATGAACAAAGCACCCGATGCCCTCTGGAACGATTGCCTGAAGCTTATCAGGGAAAACGTGACAGAGCAGCAGTTCGAAACATGGTTCAAACCCATCGCTTTCGAGTCGTTCAACCAGACGACCCGGACGTTGTTGGTGCAGGTACCCAGCCCCTTTGTGTATGAGTACCTCGAGGAGAACTATGTCGACCTGCTGAGTAAGGTGCTAAAGCGAATCTACGGGGCCGCTGTGCAGCTGTCGTACCGTATCGTGACCGACAAGGCACACCACAAGACGATGGACCTCCTCTCTGATCCGGCTACGGCACAGATTGCGAAACCGCAGCCGCAAACAAGAGGCAACCAGCCGCCTTCCGTGCTCGATGCACAGGTGCCGCAGGATATTGATCCGCAACTTAATCCGCGGCAGACCTTCGACAACTTCATTGAGGGTGACAGCAACAAACTGCCACGGGCTCTCGGGCTGTCTATCGCCGAGAAACCTTTCTCCAATAAGTTCAACCCCATGTTCATCTATGGACCTTCAGGATGCGGAAAAACACATCTCGTCAATGCCATGGGGGTCTACGTGAAGCAGCATTTCCCGAAGAGCCGCGTGCTCTATATCAGTGCACGACTCTTTCAGGTGCAATATACGAATGCGGTGCGCAACAACACCCTCAACGATTTCATCAACTTCTACCAGACAATCGATGTGCTCGTGGTGGATGATATTCAAGAGTGGGCCACCGCACAGAAGACGCAGGACACATTCTTCCATATCTTCGACCATCTGGTGCGCAACGGACGACGCATCATCTTGGCAAGCGACCGTCCGCCGGTCGACCTGAAGGGTATGAACGAAAGGCTCATCACACGATTCTGCTGCGGACTGATTGCCGAACTGGAGCGCCCCGATGTGCAACTCTGCAGAGAGATACTCAACAGCAAAATCAAACACGACGGACTGGATATCCCCGACGAGGTGGTCGACTACATTGCCGGCACTGCCAATGGCAGCGTGCGCGACTTGGAGGGTATCATAAATTCGCTCATGGCCTACTCTGTGGTATACAACAGCGACATTGACATGAAGTTGGTGAACCAGGTGATGAAACGTGCGGTCAAGGTGGATAACAAACCGCTTACCATCGATGATATTATTGACAAGGTGTGCAACCATTTCAATGTATCTGCCGAAGAGGTGGGTGGTAAGAGCCGTAAACGGAATCTCGTGGTGGCAAGGCAGGTGTCTATGTATCTCGCGCAGAAATACACCAAGATGCCCGCTGCAAGAATTGGCAAACTGGTGGCAGGGCGCGACCATTCAACCGTCATACACAGTTGTGA
>CAJONT010000239.1 GCA_905235975.1 uncultured Prevotella sp. | reverse complement strand
TAGCAAAGATTTATCTAATGATTATAAATCAAATAATTATAAATATAATAAATATAAATTCAAAGTTCATAAATATAATTGTTCAGTGTCGAAGGGGCCACGGTTGGCCTCGGCATTACCGGCCACGAGGAAGACGAGGAAAGCTATGATGGCAGGGATATGGCCTTTGAACACGAGCCACTGCCAGGGTCCTGTCTGTGCCTCGACGATGCCGCTCACCTGCATGGTGCCGGTGAGAATGACGGCTGTGATGAGGCAGAGGCAGAGCGACATCTCATAGGAGATGAGCTGCACGGCGCCACGCATGGCGCTGACCACGGAGTACTTGTTGTTGCTGGCCCATCCGGCGAGGAAGATGCCCACCACACCGATACTGGAGATAGCGGTGAGGAGGAAGACACCCACATTGAAGTCGAGGATGACGGCACCGTTGTTCCACGGCAGGAAGGAGAATGCGCCCACGGACCCGATGATGACGAGTATAGGTGCAGTGATGTAGAGGAACTTGTCGGCTCTGTCGACGAAGAAGATCTCCTTGATGAGCATTTTCACCACGTCGGCGAAGACCTGCAGGGTGCCCCAGGGTCCCACGCGCATGGGGCCTATGCGGCACTGGAAGTAGGCGCACACCTTACGTTCCATGAAGATGAGTGCGATGGCGATGAGTGCATATGCCACGAGGATAAGCACGCCCACGATCACACATTCTATCAGTATTGCCCAGAAGTTGCCCAGGCCGAGTGTGTCGCGCAGTAGCGCGTCGAACCATTGTGTTACTATAGAAAAGTCGAACATATTGAAATCTGTTGGATAATAATCACGCTTATCTGTCAATATCGGGAATCACGAAGTCGATTGCGGCGCCCGTAGTCACGAGGTCGGCGATTTTCTGTCCGCGGAGCATGGGGTCGAGGGCACCTACGAGCGTGAGTCCCATAGGTCTCATCTTCATGCGGTAGGGACTCTTGTCGCCTCTTGAGTCGAGGTAGACACCGAACTCACCGCTTGCGCCCTCCACGGAGAAGTACCACTGTCCCTCGGGCACCTTGATGACGGCTTTCTGCTTCACGTAGAAGTCGCCTTCGGGAATGTTGTCGATGAGTTGTTCGATGATGTCGAGGCTCTGGTACATCTCCTGGATGTGGATGAGGTAGCGGTCCATGGAATCGCATCCGTTCATGGTAATCTGCTTCCACTCCACCTTGTCGTACATCACGTAGGGGTGGCGTTTCCTGGTGTCGTTGGCCCAGTTGGCGGCACGTCCTGCGGGACCTGTCACGGCATAGTTGATGCAGTCTTCTCGGTTCATGACGCCCACTTTCTCGAAGCGGTTGTGCGTGATGACGTTGTCGCCGAAGACATCCATATACTCCTGGATGATGGGGCGCAGGTACTTGCACAGTTTCTTGGTGTTCTGCACGAAGTTGGGGTCGATGTCGTCCTGCAGTCCGCCTATTCTGTAATAGTTCTGTATCAGTCGTCCGCCCGTTGTCTCCTCCATCACGTTGAGCACATGTTCGCGGTCGCGCATGCAGTAGAGGAAGGCTGTGAGTGCCCCGAGGTCCTGTGCGCAGCATCCGCAGAAGAGGAGGTGCGAGTCGAGTCGCTGCAGTTCGTCCATGATGGTGCGAATGTACTTGATACGGTCGGTGAGTTCCACTCCGAGTCCTTCTTCTATCACCCCCACGAGAGCGTGGCGGTGCATCATGGCGCTCAGGTAGTTGAGTCGGTCGGTGAGGGCGAGTGTCTGCGGATAGGTGTAGCCTTCCCACATCTTCTCGATACCGCGGTGTATATAGCCCAGGTGCGGGTAGATGCGTTTCACGGTCTCGCCGTCGAGCACGGTCTGCAGTCTGAGCACGCCGTGTGTGGAGGGGTGCTGCGGTCCGATGTTCACCACATAGTTGTTGTCGTCGAAGAGTCTCACCTGTCGGCTTACCAACTGTCCTTCCTCATCGAGCGCGTAGGTGTGTGCGAAGTCGCTCTCCACGTCGTCGTCGAGGGAATATTCGTCGTTGAACTTCCAGTCTTTCCTGAGGGGATATCCTTTGAAGTCGTTGCGCAGGAAGAGGCGTTCCATGAGGGGGTGTCCCAGGAACTTGATGCCGTAGAAGTCGAAGACCTCCCTTTCGAGCAGGTCGGCAGCCTTCCAGAGGTCAGCCACAGAGTCGATTACATAGTCGTCGCCAATTTGTCGTGCGATGGTTTTCACGCTGGTGCGTTCGCAGGTGTCGGTGTTCTCCAGGATGTAGACACATCCGAGTCCTTCCTCTCCGAAGTCCTCACCCACGA
Source organism: uncultured Prevotella sp. (assembly GCA_905235975.1). Taxonomy (GTDB): domain Bacteria; phylum Bacteroidota; class Bacteroidia; order Bacteroidales; family Bacteroidaceae; genus Prevotella. Next base: position 4,849 of record CAJONT010000239.1, on the reverse strand, counting down.
TGGTGACGAGGTAGTCGAAGTGTTTTTTGTCCTTGAGTTGCCTCATCTGGGTTTTGAACCCTGCGAAGTCGAAAATCTGGAAATCTAATTTCATTTGGTCTCCTCCTTTTGCGTTTGTTTAAGCTCCTGGACGAAATCTTCGGGCACGTCGGTCACCACGATGGGTTTCTTCCATCCCGAAGCGATGGCCTCGTTGCTGAGTCCGAGTTTGCGTTCCTCGGCGTTCTGCTTGTGGTTGGCGCCGCCGAAGAATTTCTCAATCTTCACTTTGCGCTGCAGCTGCATCATGCCATAGAGGATGGCCTCCGGACGCGGCGGGCATCCCGGCACATAGACGTCGACGGGTACGATTTCTTCAATGCCCTTTACCACATGGTAGCTCGACTTGAAGGGTCCACCCGAGATGGTGCATCCGCCGACAGCCACCACGTACTTCGGCTCAGCCATTTCGTCGTAGAGGCGTTTGAAAGCGGGAGCCATCTTGTGAGTGATGGTACCGGCGGTCATGATGAGGTCGGCCTGTCGGGGTGAGTTTCTCGTCACCTCGAATCCGAATCGCGAGAAGTCGTAGCGTGCGCATCCCACCGCCATGAATTCGATACCGCAGCAACTTGTGCCGAAGGTAAGCGACCAGAGCGAGTTGGCGCGTCCCCAGTTGATGAGTTGGTCGAGTGAGCCAGTGATAACGTTCACCCCGCCCTCATTGAGTTCCTTGACGAGTTTCTCCAGGGTATCGTTGTCCTTGAAGTCGTCGAAAGGAATGCTTTTGATTTTAGGATTTTTCACTTCCATTCGAGCGCTCCTTTCCGCCAGGCATACGCCAGCCCAAAAACAAGAACCAGCAGGAAGAACCCTATGCTCACGAGAGCCATGGGTCCGAACTGCTTCACTACGACAGCCCACGGATAGAGGAAAACAGTCTCAATGTCGAACACGAGGAAGAGGATGGCGAAGAGGTAGTATCCGATGTTGACAGGCAGCCATGACGACCCCCTTGTCGGGATACCGCACTCGAACGGTTCACCCTTCAGCTTGTTGTAGGACCTTGGACCGATAATCTTGGCGATGGCGTAGGCAGCCAGGACCAAGGCAACGGCTGTGACAAGCACGGTGACTAACAAGATAAAAAATGACATAGTGTAGTATAGTATGTATAAAGATTTAAAATCTTAAAAAAAGCGTTGCAAAGGTAACAAAATAATATGTAAAACTTTCATTTATTCTGGTAAAATAAATTTATTTCTGTAATTAATTGGTTTTCACATAAAAAATCAAGGAGGATTTCGAGCCGAAAAATCCCCCTTATACTTCAAGAATTTGTCTTTATATGGTATTCTGCCAGTCCTTCTATAGGGCTCTGCATGATACATTTCAGCGAGAAGCCCTCGGCGTGCGCCGCCTCCTCGAGGGCAGGCCGGAAATGGTGTGCGATGCTGCCCACGACACCCACTGGGAGGTCGGGCCGGTCGTAGGCTGCCACATTGCGCTGGAAGAAGAGCCGGAAATGCTCCACCACCATCTCATGGAGCGGTGTGCAGTCGAGATGCGCAGCGATGTAAGGCGCGAACGAGGCGAGGAAACGGTTGGGCATGGGCGACCGGTACACGCGTCTTATCACCTCTGCCATGTCGAGTTGCAGGGTCTGTTCAAAATCGTCGCGGAGAGCCTCTGGCAGCAATCCTTTGTACAGATTTCCGAGGAAGCGTTTTCCCATTACCGCCCCGCTGCCCTCATCGCCCAAGATGAAGCCGAGCGGGGGTACGTTTTCCACCAATTCATTGCCATCATAACACCCTGAGTTAGAGCCAGTACCAAGGATACATGCAATTCCTTCTTCAAGTATAAAAAGCGCCCTTGCCGCCCCGAGCAAATCGGTTGCCACATGGATGTCGGCGTGTGTGAAATGCGCTGCGAGAAGGCGTTGCATGCGCGGTTGTTGCTGCGGTATGACCCCCGCTCCGTAGAACCACACGCTGTGGACGTGTGCGGCGAGGTCGCCCAATGCGGGAATCAGTTTTTCGGAGAGCACGCTGTCGATGTCGGCATCATCCTGCAGTACCGGATTGATGCCCGGTGTGACTACGGTGCGCAGCGTGGCATTGTGGTGTAGCAGGCACCAGTGGGTTTTGGTGCTGCCACTGTCGGCAATCAGTATCATGTTCATTTATCTATGGCGGAGGCAATTTTTCAGAACAAAATTAGGAAAATATCGTGAAACGGGTGCGAAAGAGCGGTTTATTTTATACCTTTTTTACATTTTACAAAAGCAATGTGACGAAAAAAACGAGTTGGATGCGTGAAATATATTTTTTTTCGTAATTTTGCGAACCTAATCCGTGCTCACGATTATGACATCAACAATCAGACGAATATTGAGCCTGCTTCTGCTTTGCGTGGCATTTGCCCCAGCGCATGCCGTGCTGAAAGAGGCCAACTTGGACAAGACGCTCTCCATTCTCCGCAACGAGCTCAACCTATATTACAATGAACTTCAGGAGGAAGCAGAGGGCAATATAGAATTGCGGAAACAAGTGATTTCGCAACTCATGAACATTGTGCGGCGGAGCAACCAGAGTTCGCTGATGCTCTACTCGCAGAAGCCCGAGTATGTGTTCGACCTGACCTACGCCTGCCACGAGGCGTCGGAGCTGTACAACGACTACAACAGCATTATCTTGCCGTTCCGCAACACCGTGACCGACCTGAACATTGAGGTGGCCCGCTACGACAGTCTTGTGTACAGTCTGAACACCATGTCGACGCGCAACCTGACGGAAAAGAGCAGGATAGACCGTGATGTGTGCCTGGCGCTTGCCGTGAACATCCAGCGCATGCTTGAAGGCAACAGGCAGAGCATGAATGAGTATGTGGAAGTGTATGAACGGACGGAGGAACGGCTGCGCAACCTGAACGAATATGCCAACCTTCGTTACAACGAGATACAGAACAACATCTTCGTGAACGGTGGCGAGAACTATCTCGACATTCTCACCCATCTGGACCTTTACCTTCTACAGACGAAGGACACCATGGTGGACAAATATCTACACAAATACAATGAGCGCAGCGACTGGGACAGCCGCATGATGCTTGCACTCTTCGTCACCATCCTGCTCTTCGGCATAGGCGCCAGCATTGTCAATTTCTTTGGCATTCGCCACCTGCCGCGCAAACTGCGCACGGACAGTTTCATGGCGAAACGCACATACATCACCTTTGCCACCACAGTGATTACGTTTGCCGTGGCGCTGGGTATCACCCGTCTGTTCTGGAACCAGAATTTCTTCATCATGGCCAGCGGTTTGCTCATGCGCTACGCATGGCTGTTGGGTGTCATCCTCATCTCGCTGCTGCTCAGGGTAGACAGTAAACAGATTAGGAGCGCTTTCCTTATTTACTCCCCCCTCATCCTGATTGGCTTCATCGTATTTGCCTTCCGTATCATCCTGATACCCAACACGATGGCGAACCTTATCCTGCCTCCCGTGCTACTGATATGCACCATCTGGCAGTGGTGGGTGTTAAAGAAGCACAACAGGAACATCCCCAAGAGCGACATGGTATACTCGTACATATCGATGCTGGTGTTTGTGGCGTCGGTGATATGCTCATGGGTAGGCTTCACACTGATGAGCGTGCAACTCATCATCTGGTGGATTATGCAGCTCACCTGCATCCTCACCATCACCTGTGCACGCCTTTGGCTCAAGGACTACGGCGAGAAGCACGAAATCAGCAAGAAGTCCATCTCTGAGACGTGGTTTTACGACTTCCTCTACGATGTGCTGCTGCCATCCATGGGCATCTTGTCCATCCTTGTCGCCATCTACTGGGCAGCCGACATATTCAACCTCACGGCACTCACGAAACAATACTTCACCTACAAGTTCATTGATTCGAAGTCTATCACCTTCAGTATGCAAAACATCGTGATAGTGGTGATACTGTGGATACTGTTCTCATATATCAACAAGACCTTACAAGAACTGCTCCGCCAATATTTCAAGTCGAAGAACAGCAAGTCGGCCGACAGCCGCTTCGTGATGGGCCGCAACCTGATTCAGGTGCTGGTATGGGGATTGTGGATTATCCTGAGCCTTGCCATCTGCAAGGTAGACAACACCTGGCTCGTGGTCGTATCGGGCGGTCTCTCCACCGGTGTAGGTTTCGCCTCGAAAGACATTCTTGAAAACATCTACTACGGCATCTCGCTCATGGCGGGACGCCTCTCTGTGGGCGACTGGATTATCTGCGACGGCATCCGCGGACGTGTGAGTTCCATCAGCTATACCAGTACGATGCTTGAGACGGTGGACGGCTCCGTCATCGCCTTCCAGAACAGCCAGCTATTCACGAAGAACTACAAGAACCTTACCCGCACGCACGGCTATGAGCTTCGTCTGCTCGACGTAGGCATTGCCTACGGCTCCGACGTGGAGAAGGTGCGCCGCCTGCTTGTGGAAGAGATATTGAAGCTTGACTTTGTGAACAAGGTGGAGCACATAGAGAAAGACAAGAAGGTGCGCGTGATGCTGCACAGCTTCGGCGACAACAGCGTGAACCTGAAGGTGCTGGTATGGGTGCCCGTGCTCACCCAGTTTGCGAACGACTGCCAAGTGCTGGAGTGCGTATACGACACGCTTAACAAGAACGGCATTGAGATACCGTTCCCACAGCGAGACCTTCATTTGGTGAGCGTAGACGACGCAGTGGCCACGAAACTGGCCGCAACGGGCATGTAAAAGCCTCAACGACATTTTAAAGGTGTGTTCTATTAATTATGAAAAATTTCAAAAGCAGATTTCATTGATTTCGTTTCGGTCGCTTTTTGCTTTTATTCGGTGCAAAG